>NZ_JBLUOI010000005.1:0-132050 GCF_048059995.1 Metabacillus sp. YM-086
AGTTATTTGTTTTTCATGATTGCTGCTCCAGAGGGCGCAAACAATACCCACTTAGAAGCATTGTCAAAACTCTCAAGTATATTAATGAAGCAAGAAGTAAGAGATCAGTTACTACAAGCAAAAACAGAGGATGAAGTGTTGGCGATTATCGACCAATATGATGTTCAAGAAGATGAGAATGAAGCTGTGTCAACTGAAGGGAAAACAGGTAAAATATTAGCTGTTACTGCATGTCCAACAGGTATTGCTCATACGTATATGGCAGCAGATGCATTAAAAGAAAAAGCAAAAGAGTTGAACTTATCGTTAAAAGTAGAAACGAATGGTTCCGGTGGAGCTAAAAATGTTTTAACTCCTGCAGAAATTGAAGAAGCCACGGCAATTATCGTAGCTGCAGATAAACAAGTAGAAATGGAACGTTTTAAAGGTAAGCATGTGATCATTGTTCCAGTTGCTGATGGTATTCGTAAAACAAAAGAATTATTAGATCGTGCTGTGAATCAAGATGCTCCAATTTATCAAGGAAGTGGAGAGTCGAAAAAAGAAGATAGCAGTGGTGAAAGAACTGGATTTTATAAGCACTTAATGAACGGTGTATCTAATATGTTACCGTTTGTTGTAGGTGGCGGTATCTTAATTGCCTTATCATTCATGTTTGGAATTCATGCATCAGATCCTAATGACCCTTCACATAACGCCTTTGCTGAAGCATTGAGCACAATTGGTGGCGGAAATGCATTTGGATTAATGATTCCTGTATTAGCTGGATTCATTGCATTAAGTATTGCAGACCGTCCAGGTTTAGCACCAGGTATGGTTGGTGGATTTATGGCTGCTCAAGGTGGCGCAGGCTTCTTGGGTGGATTAATTGCTGGTTTCTTAGCAGGTTATATTGTTGTACTTTTAAAGAAACTTTTATCTGGTATGCCAGCTTCTTTAGAAGGTATTAAGCCCGTTCTGTTATATCCGGTTTTAAGTATATTCACTGTTGGAATGATCATGTTCTTTGTAGTAAATAAACCTGTAAGTGCATTAAATGGTGTGATTAGTGACTTCTTAGGCAACTTAGGTACAGGAAACTTAATACTTCTAGGCTTACTGTTAGGCGGTATGATGGCAGTAGATATGGGTGGTCCAATCAATAAAGCTGCTTTCACATTTGGTATTGCAATGATTGATGCTGGAAACTTTGCTCCGCATGCTGCAGTTATGGCAGGTGGTATGGTTCCTCCACTAGGAATTGCATTAGCTACTACTTTATTCAAAAATAAATTTACAAAACGTGAACGTGAAGCAGGTATTACTTGTTATATTATGGGTGCTTCATTTATTACAGAAGGTGCTATTCCTTTTGCAGCAGCCGATCCAGGTCGTGTTATTCCTTCCATTATCACTGGTTCTGCAGTAGCTGGAGCTTTAGCAATGTTCTTCGGAAATGGATTACGTGCTCCACACGGCGGTGCATTTGTTATTCCTTTAGTTGAAGGTAACCCAGTTTTATATCTACTAGCTATAGTAATTGGTGCAGTAGTTACTGCATTAATGCTTGGGATTTTAAAGAAGCGTGTTACTGAATAAAAGAATGTAATTAATAAAGCTGACTGATTTTTAGTTTACTAGAAATCAGTCAGCTTTTTTTATAAGCGAGTTAATTTCATAATTATGACACTTAAATCAAAAAACGAACATTTTTCTTCATCTTGAACATGTTAGTGAATAATACGCGGATAAAAACATTATTAAATGTGAAATTCATACGTTTTTTGGTAACAAATGATACATTATGAAATTGATTCAAGTAAAGTGATTAAAAGTGAAAAAAGTTGGGTAAATAAAAGTAGTAGAGAAAAAGCTAGAATTGAAAGGTGGAATAAACTTGTCAAAACCATTATTTACATCAACAGTAAAAGCAGTCGGTGGACGAGATGGCAGAGTTGAGTCATCTGATGGCAATATCAATTTACAATTAGCAATGCCAGGTTCACCTAGAGCCAAGGAAATCCCTGAAGCAACAAATCCTGAGCAATTATTTGCGGCTGGTTATTCTGCATGCTTTGACGGTGCGTTACAATTAATGGCAAAAAAAGAAAACGTGAGCTTTGAGTCTGAAGTTACGGCAAATGTTAGTCTCCTAAAGGACGAGTCTGATGATGGTTTTAAACTTGGTGTTACGTTACAAGTAAAAGGGACAGGTATTGAAAAGGACAAGCTTCAAGAATTGGTTAAGAAAGCACATGGATTTTGTCCATATTCAAAAGCAACAAGAGGAAATATTGAAGTGGAACTAGAGGTAGAATAAGAAGTTACCTTTAATAGTAAAAATTTCATCAACTAAATAAACAAAATATTATTTCTAATCCCCGGTGAATTTTCCATTCACTCGGGGATTAATTGTTTTTATAGAAATTGTATATTTATTGGCAAAATATCCATATAAAAAGGTATAATGATAAAAGAGCAATGTAATTTAGGAGGATCTTCATGTCACAAACAGAAACAGAAACAACGAAGTCAAAGATGTGGGAATGGACAAAGGCCATTGTGCTAGCGGTTGGACTAGCTATGATTATTCGTATTTTTTTATTTGAACCATATCTTGTAGAAGGATCTTCAATGGATCCAACACTACATGATGGGGATCGTCTTTTTGTTAATAAAACGTTAAAATTTATTGGTGAGATCGATAAAGGTGATATTGTTATTATTGATGGCAAAGAAGAAAACATTCGCTATGTAAAACGTGTAATAGGTGTCCCTGGAGATAAGGTCAGTGCGCAAGATGGAAAAGTGTATGTAAACGGAACGGTTATAGAGGAACCATATCTTGATAGTAATGAAAAGGAAGCAGAGAGTATAGGAATTGACTTAACGGATGATTTTGAAGAGATAGAGGTACCGAACGGTAACTATTTTGTTATGGGAGATAACCGACTAAATAGTATGGATAGTCGAAACGGTCTAGGTTTAATTGAAAAAGATCGTATTTTGGGTAAATCTGAATTTATCTTTTTCCCATTTGATCATTTGAGTAAAACAGAATAGTTGATACAACGAAGACGACAAAGTATTATTTGTCGTCTTTTTAATGTTATCTTCCATATCTTTGTAACATTTCATACTTTTAAGCGACTACATATATAAGTCAAACACAACAAAGGAAGTGTTAAAAGATGAAAAAGTGGAGGTTTCTTTTATGTTCATTCTTTCTCGTTATACTTTTTACTGGTTGTAGTAACAATTCAAGTGAGAGTGCAACTGAGAATACGACGAGTCAATCCGCTGATCAAGCTGTTCCGGAACTGGAAAAGAAAGAACAATCAGAATCAGGCTCAGTAGAAAATACGGTTGAAAAGGAAAAAAAGGAAGATAGCATTGATAGTGATAGGATGGTTATTTATACAGCTGACCTGTCTATAAAAGTATTGAATTTTGATGAAACAGTGAAATTTGTTCAAGAGAAAATAGAAACTTTACATGGATATGTTGTACAGTCTCATTCCTACTCTGTGGATGGTGGAGAAACGGTTGAGGGTTCAATAACAGTGAGAATACCCCAGGAATCTTTTCATTTATTTTTGGAGAGTGTTGAAAAGGGGAGTACAAAGATTTTAGATCGTTCAATATCAGGTCAAGATGTAACAGAAGAATTTGTTGATCTTGAATCACGTTTAAAATCTAAACAAGTTGTTGAAAAAAGATTGCTTGAATTTATGGAGAATGCTGAAAAAACAGAGGATTTATTGAAAATTTCAAGCGACTTAGCAGCTATTCAAGAAGAAATTGAGACAGTAAAGGGAAGAATGAATTACTTAGATAATCAAGTAAGTTTAGCTACTGTAACCCTTCAAGTTAGAGAAGATAAAGTAAATGTTCCAGGACTTGATAATGAGGGTTTGAATACTTGGGAGCGGACAAAGAAGCAGTTCATGGAAAGTGTGAATGTTGTTTTAAAATCAATGTCTAGTATTTTTATTTTCTTAGTTGGAAGTTTACCGATTTTAATTCTTATAGGTGGAATTCTTTTTATTACGCTTTTCATTTTTAAAAGAAAAAGAAAGCATAATCAAGGAAAACCACCAACTAATTTAGGTGAATAAATGAAATGCTTTTATGTAGCCAAGACCGTTAAAATAAGCATCGTAATAAAGACAGAACCTATTACTAGTAGTACACTAACTAAAATAGGCATTTTTTTATCCTCAAGGTGATAACGGGGAAGAATTCTCTTTAGTGAGAGCGAAATAATGATGTAAATGAATATAACCCCGATAATAAACGTAACACCACTAGACTCAAAACCTAGAAAGGCAAAATAAATTCCTGAAAAAAAGATTAGTAAGCAGTATTCAATTAGAGTGTGTAATTTCATGATAGTGATAGTCTCCCTTAAACTTTTAGATAGCTTATTTTAACATAAATTGAATATGAGTTTAAGAAAGACAAGGACGAAAAATTGAACTTATGGAAGAAAAGAAGCAGCCAGGAAAGCTGCTTCTTTTTTGGGATAATGCTATGCTGCAATATTTATGTCATCATCAAGTTGTAAATTATTTTCTCTTGCCTTAATAGCGACCTTATAAAAGAGTCCAATAATTAAAACAGTGACGATGCTAGCGCCGATATATGAGGTTGTTAATGATAATCCGAAGCCAATTGCTGCATTCAAAATATACGTGGTTGTGGCCATTGTCATGAAAATCCCTGGAATCATAGCAATCCAATAGTTTTTCTTAGCGATGAACAAATACATTGAAGCTACCCATAATGCAATTACTGCTGTTGATTGGTTTGCCCAAGAAAAATAACGCCATAATAGTGTAAAATCAATTTTAGTTAGCGCAAATGAGATAATGAACAATGGAATCGCAATCCAAAGGCGACTCATAATTTTAGATTGAGAAATGTTTAAATAGTCTGCAATGATCATACGTGCACTTCTAAATGCAGTATCTCCAGAAGTAATCGGTAGTACAATGACACCTAGAACAGCTAACGTTCCACCAATTGCTCCTAACATGGCAGTAGAAGCTTCACTTACAACTGCAGCTGGACCACCATTAGCTAAAATATCAGCTAATCCATTATAGCCGTCAAATAAACTCATAGCTGCAGCTGCCCAGATCATCGCAATAATACCTTCAGCAATCATCATTCCATAGAAAATAAAGCGACCTTGAGATTCATTTTGTGTTGTACGTGAAATGATCGGTGTTTGTGTTGCATGAAATCCAGATAAGGCTCCACAAGAGATCGTTAAAAATAATAGTGGGAAGATCGGTGCTTTATCAGGATGCATATTAGCAAACGTTAATTCAGGAATGGGTGCACCGGTAATGACTAATGAGACACCTACACCAATTGCACTTATTAAAAGTAAAGCCCCGAAAATTGGATATAAACGACCAATAACCTTATCGATTGGTAATAGTGTTGCTAAAATATAATAGATAAAGATAGCACCTATAATCACTCCAAATGATACCCAGTCAGGAGTAATACCTGCTAATAAATCGGCTGGTGCTGTTACAAATACAGTTCCCACTAAAAGTAATAATAAAATAGCAAAAGCATTTACAACATGTTTCATTGCTTTACCTAAAAATTTCCCTGCAAGCTCTGGTAAGTGTGCTCCACGATTACGAATTGAAATCATTCCTGTCAAATAATCATGAACAGCACCAGCGAAAATACATCCGATGACAATCCAAATGAATGCGGCTGGACCATATAATGCTCCCATAATAGGTCCGAAGATTGGTCCTACTCCAGCAATATTTAATAATTGAATAAGAGAATTACGTTTCTTGCCCATAGGGAGGTAATCAACGTCATCTCTACGAGTGATAGCTGGTGTTTTTCTTGCTTCTTTCACACCAAAGACTTTTTCTACAAAACGACCGTAAATAAAATATCCTAAGATTAATAGTACAATTCCAGCAATAAATGTATACATAAAAGGACCTCCATTAGAATGATGAATACGCTTACATGAATCTTAACAAAAAAACAACTCAAACGGAGTGTTTTGTGATTAAGATGTAAAATAGAGAGTGTAACATGTAGTAAAACGCTTTCAAGATGCAGGTGATAATAAATAGAATGTAAGATTTAAAGTTATATATTTAAAAACAATTCGTATTCATATATGATGTTAATATCTGTTAAAAAAGGAAACTCTAAATAATGGAGGAAAAGAAGTGGAAGCAATATTGCATGGAATATTATTAGCATTTGGGTTAATTCTTCCTTTAGGTGCACAAAATGTGTTTGTTTTTAACCAAGGAGCACTTCAACCTCGATTTGTGCGGGCTCTTCCAGTTATTGTTACAGCAGCACTTTGTGATACATTTTTAATTATTCTTGCAGTCCTAGGAGTATCTGTTATTGTTTTTTCATTTGAATGGTTAAAAATAACTATATTTTTGATAGGAATTATGTTTTTGCTTTATATGGGTTGGTCTGTTTGGAGGTCAGATGAACAGGCAGGTAAGGAGCACCAATCCTCCTCATTATCTCCAAAAAAACAAGTTATGTTTGCGATGAGTGTTTCTTTATTAAATCCACATGCAATCTTAGATACAATTGGTGTCATTGGGACGAGTTCACTTGCTTATAATGAAGGAGACAAGGTGTTATTTACACTAGCTTGTATTATTGTTTCGTGGATTTGGTTTGTTGGTCTCGCGCTGACAGGAAGAAGTATAAAGAAAATTGATCAAAATGGAAAACACTTGAGAAAGATAAATAAAGTTTCTGCTCTTATTATTTGGGCAGTAGCTGTTTATTTAATCTTTCAATTAATAAGTTAAAGGAGATTTGTTGATGAGGCAAAGTTTTATCAAAATTGAAGAAGGTAAAAATACGCATAAGAGGTATATTGGTTCTCTATTTGTTATTTTAGCTTTTATGCTTATTTTAGGAACAGTTGCATATACAGTAGCACTTATATTAGGGGAGCTTGTTCAACCTGGTTTGATAGATTTTGAGACGGGTTTGGTAACAGACCCTTTAGTTGATCTTTACCTACTACACTTGCAAAGCATTTTTTTGATTCTTGGTCTACTTATTGCAGTTAAAGCGATCTTAAAAAGAAGGTTTATCTCATTAATAACACCGTATAAAAACCTTAATTGGGGAAAAGTATTTTATGGTTATGTAGTTTTATTTATATTATTAGTTGTGTTTACACTAATCGATTATGCCTTTTTCCCAAATGATTATTATTTAAATGATTTTGATGCTAACAGGTTTATGTGGTTATTGGTTGCGGTAATTTTTCTGGTTCCGATTCAAACAACTTCTGAAGAACTTCTGTTCAGAGGGTTCCTTCTTCAGTGGGGAGCAAAATTTACGACAAATCCGATATTGCTTGCTATTATAGTTGGCGGGATTTTTGGTAGTCTTCACTTTTTTAACCCAGAAATGGAGTATGGAGCCTTTTGGGTAGCGCTAGATTATTTAGCAATGGGTTTTATTTGGACGTATATTTCAATAAAAACAAACAGTTCAGAGTTCTCTATTGGTGCACATGCAGCAAATAATATGTTTCTCTGCTTATTTTTAACAATGGACGATACTGTTTATGGTGACATACCTTCCGTGTTTGTAACAACGAATGTCAATGCAATGCTATCGACACTTACTACGATCATCACTGGTGTGTTATTTACAATCATTGTATTTCAGAAACAAAAGAAAGAGATGAAATAGAGACTTTAATCATGTATAGAGCGTGCTATTTAGCGCGCTCTTTTTTTATAGTATCAGAAGGTATAAGTTTTTGTGGGTGATCGTATAAGGAAAACTAATTAGTGAACAAGTGTCGATTGTCGTTCCTTTAGAATATTTTCTATCAAGGTCAGGTGTATTGCAGCCCAGGATTTTTCTCGAAAATGTAGAATAACACTTATCACTAGTATTGTTAGATAGATGGAAATAAAAATAACAAAAGGCATACTGCCGTTCTTAAATAAAAATTCTTGAAGTTGCTTTGAAAAAAGAAAAAGTAGCCAAGGACCAGCAGATACAAATACAGGAATCATTCCTGTTCCATTTTTTTCTTTTAAAATTCGATAATACATTTTCTCTAATGTTGAGGTATCAATAGAAAGATAGAAATGTTTAATTTGTTCTATTTCTTTTAGTTCTTTTAATTTATGAAGCGGTTGTCCATTTTCGACTGTTTTTTTAAACTTTAAATAAAGTTTATGTGCATCCCCGCGTGTTGAAATCATATGATGATTACCTCCGTTCCCTAAATTAAGTCGTTAACAATTGTCATGAATTTTATACATCAAATTATCAACCTGGGTTATAAAATCAGAAAATTCCCAGCCCATATTTGATAGGACAAACGACCATTTTTCTATTAATGAATAAAGCTATAGGGATTAATGATCAGGGGGAGAGACAATGAATTATTCATATCAAAATGTACCAAAACAAAAAACACTTGCTTGGCACGAGACATTAGAGTTACATGAATTAGTAGCTTTTTCGTCAATTGGATTAATGAAATTAAAGAAGGGTCTTAATAAAATTAGTTGTCCTACTTTAAAATCAATTTATTCTCAGTCAATCCGTGAGTTAGAAACTAACATTAGAGAATTGTTACAATTTTATCCATTAGCTGCACGTGGAGAGGAAGATTCGAGAGACATGGATAAAGCTTTTTATGCTGGAGATTTACTAGCATTCTCAAAAGCGGCAGTTAGAAACTATGCTGTGGCAATAACCGAGACAGCTACTCCTGAATTGAGGAGTGTCCTAGCTAAACAATTACAATCAGCTATAAATATTCATGCAAGAATCTTTTATTACATGTATGAAAGAGGTTTTTATCCCGCATATAATTTACAAAAACTACTTAACAATGATATAAATCTCGCAAAAAAAGCTTTATCTATGTAGGAAGGGAAGGAAGCAACCAATATGGGGTGCTTCCTTCTGTTTATACATCTTTTGTCACCTGTTTTTCTGTATTCATTGATATCACTAGGAATTTCCATTATAATAGGCATGTCTGTAAAAATGTGTCTAGCTTTATTCATTACTGCTATTTTTCATTAATGGCATAATGATTACTAAAAAATAAAGATATAGGGATTACCCTTATTTGTGGAGGATGTTTCATGATTCAAGTAACGAATGTTAGCTTACGATTTGGAGATCGCAAGCTTTTTGAAGATGTTAATATTAAATTTACTCCGGGTAACTGCTACGGTTTAATCGGGGCAAATGGAGCCGGGAAATCAACATTTATTAAAATTTTATCAGGTGAGATTGAAGCCCAATCTGGTGATGTTAGCATGGCACCTGGTGAACGTTTAGCAGTACTAAAACAAAATCATTTTGAATATGAAGAGCATGAAGTTTTGAAAACTGTCATTATGGGTCATAAACGCCTTTATGAAGTAATGCAAGAAAAAGATGCTATCTACATGAAAGCTGACTTCACAGATGAAGATGGTATGAAGGCGGCTGAGTTAGAAGGTGAGTTCGCTGAGCTAAATGGTTGGGAAGCCGAAAGTGAAGCTGCAATCCTTTTAAAAGGACTTGGTATCTCAGAGGACCTTCATACAAAGAAGATGGCAGATTTAACAGGTGGAGATAAGGTTAAAGTACTCTTAGCTCAAGCGCTTTTTGGTGAGCCAGATGTTCTTCTTCTGGACGAGCCAACAAACCATCTTGATATCCATGCAATTCAATGGCTAGAGGAATTCCTAATCAACTTTGAGAATACCGTTATTGTAGTATCTCATGACCGTCATTTCTTAAACAAAGTTTGTACGCATATTGCTGATTTAGATTTCTCTAAAATTAAAATCTATGTTGGAAACTATGACTTTTGGTATGAGTCTAGTCAATTGGCACTTAAACTAGGGCAAGAAGCTAATAAGAAAAAAGAAGAAAAAATTAAAGAGCTTCAAAACTTTATTGCGAGATTTAGCGCTAATGCTTCGAAATCAAAACAAGCAACATCACGTAAAAAATTATTAGATAAGATTTCCTTAGACGACATACAACCATCTTCTCGTCGTTATCCTTATGTAAACTTTACACCTGAGCGTGAGATAGGGAACGATGTTTTGCGTGTTGAAGGATTATCAAAAACAATTGATGGTGTAAAAGTTTTAGATAATATTAGCTTTACTTTAAATAAGGAAGATAAAATTGCATTAGTTGGTCGAGATGAAATTGCGATTACAACTCTTTTCAAAATCTTAGCCGGGGAAATGGAACCTGATAGTGGCTCATTTAAATGGGGTGTAACAACTTCTCAGGCATATTTCCCAAAAGATAATGGCGAATATTTTAAAGGTGATGAGCCGAATTTAGTGGATTGGTTACGTCAATATTCTCCTAATGACCAAAGTGAAAGCTTTTTACGTGGCTTCTTAGGCCGTATGCTGTTCTCTGGTGAAGAAGTTTTGAAAAAGCCAAGTGTATTGTCTGGAGGAGAGAAAGTTCGTTGTATGTTATCAAAAATGATGCTTAGTGGAGCTAACGTGCTTTTACTAGATGAACCAACGAACCACTTAGATCTTGAATCAATTACGGCTTTAAATAATGGTCTAACAGCATACAAAGGCGCAATGATCTTTACTTCTCATGACCATCAGTTTGTTCAAACAATTGCGAATCGTATCATTGAAATAACTGCGAATGGCTTAGTTGATAAACAAATGACTTACGATGAATTTTTAGAAGATGATAATGTTCAAAAGCAAGTAAAGCAATTATATGCTTAATTAAAAATAGCTGGTATGAAAATTTCATACTAGCTATTTTTTTGTTCTAGTTAAGTTTACCTTTTTGTGAAAAATTTAATATTGAGGTTTAGATCTCTAACCGTTCACGTAGGGCTTTTACGTAATTACGACTAACTGAAAGTTGCTCAGAATAACCTTTCAGTTCAAGTTGATAAGCTCCGTTAAACCATGGAATTAATTTTGTTACATATTTTAAATTAACAAGATAACTTTTGTGTATTCTGAAAAAACTAAAGTCCTTTAGTCGTATTTCTAAATCTTTTAAAGGAGTTTTTGTTTCATATTTAAATACACTGCCAACAATTTTCGTTACCCGTTCATCACGATATAAATAGAGAATGTCGTCTGGGTGAATATAGACAATTCCCTCATCACTTTCCACAGCCAATTTTGATGGAAATTCTTCTTGCTGGGGGATTATATTTACTAAGCGGTCTTCCAATCTACCAATTGTTTCTTGCAATCTCTCTTCTTCAAAAGGCTTTAATACATAATCAATTGCATCATAACGAAAGGCGTCTACTGCAAATGAAGGGTAGGCTGTTGCAAAAACTAGGAGAGGTTGATGCTTTAATTCCTTCATTGCCATAGCTGTTTCCATTCCATTCATTTTAGGCATTTCAATATCTAAAAAAACAACATCTGGCTTTAGTTGCAAAGTTTTAACTAAGGCAGATTCGCCTGAGTCTGCCTCACCAACAACATGAATAATATCATGCTCTGAAAGTAAGTGTTTTAATTCATCCCTGCTATAGCGTTCGTCATCAACAATCAATATTTTGATTTGTCTCTTTTTCATTTTGTCCTCCTACTTTACCTTAAAAGACACGGCTGTACCTTGATTAAGTTTTGAAGAAATACGCAGTGTGCTTTCCTCTCCGAGCATGAGCAAAAGTCTTCGATTCACATTATATAACCCAAAGCCAGTGCCTTGTTTGGACTCAACAATACTTTTTACTAAAGAGTTTAATCGACTAAGCTCAATCCCCTTTCCGTTATCTTCAATTGTTACAAATATACTAGTACCCTTATGTCTAATAGAAATTTTTATTAAGCAATTCTTATCCAAATCTTTTATTCCATGTTTGATGGCGTTTTCAACAATAGGTTGTAAAGTTAGTGTAGGAACTCTTTGAGATAAAGCCTGATGATCTATATCGTATTCAACAGATAGTTTATCAACAAATCTTGCTTCCTCTATAGAGAGATAAGCTCTTACATGTGCAAGCTCCTCCTCAAGGGTAGTCCATTTTGTCGTTGTTCCTGTTAGATTTTTTCTGAAAAACTGTGATAAAGATAAAAGTAACTTCCTTGCTAAGTCAGGGTTTGTCCGAATTAATGAGACAATAATGTTTAATGAATTAAATAAAAAATGAGGGCTGATTTGTGCTTGAAGCGCTTTAATTTCTGCTTCGTTTGCTAATTGTTTTGCTTGTTCGGCTTCTGCAATTTCTAATTGGTTGCTGAGCAATGAACTTAACCCTCTAATTAATTCGATAACTAAATAAGAAATATCCTTTTCAGATTGAAAATAAAATTTTAATGTTCCAATTGTTTCGTCCCTTATTTTTAGAGGGGCAATAACAGCGGCGCCTAATGGACAGTTTTTTTCTTGACATTGAATATCTTCTTGCTTGGCAATTGTGAGCTTTCCATTTTCAAGAACTTGTTTTGTTAGGGTTGTTTGAATCTTTTGATTAGCTTTGTGATGATTATCAGCCATTCCAACATGAGCTAGAATTCTTTCTTGATTTGTTACAGAGATGGCCAAGGCATCTACCTCTTTTAAAATGATTCTACACACAACATCTGCGGTTTTTAACGTTAGCCCATTTCTTAAATAACTAAGAGTTTGCTCTGCTAATCTCAGTGCTTTTTGTGCTTGCAATGCCCCAATTTTTTCTTCTTCATTTAAGACGTTTCGTATGATGAGAAGAAAAATAGCTGATCCAACACCATTTGCAACAATCATTGGTAGACCAATTGCTTCTACAAGCTGTAACGCTTGATTGTATGGTCTTGAAATGAGGAGGATCACAAGCATCTGTATTGTCTCGGCCAAAGCTCCAACAAATAATGCAGTTGACAAATTTAGACGAGCTTTTTTTCTATAAAAAAATCCAGATAGAATTCCAGCAAGTATAGCAGATATTCCGCAAGATAAAGCAGTAAACCCGCCGAGAGAATATCGATGAATTCCAGCTAATAAACCAGCACCAATACCGACTTTATACCCACCCAGTAGTCCTGCAATAATAATACCAATAACTCTTGAATTGGCAATTGCTTCCTCGTTTCCTAGAGCATAGGCCCATCTGTCAAACTGTAAAGAGGTTGAATCAAACGTTATACCAGAATATGTACCAATTATACCAAAAGCACCAAAGAATAAAATTGCATAATATTGTTGTTTTCTACTAATTTCGTTTCGTTCAATCATATGTCTGAAGAAAGGCAACCTTGTCATAATAAGAGCAACGGTAACAATGATTCCTAATCTTTCGAGCATCGTCAAAAATAACACAAACATGTTTACACACCTCGCTATTATTTGTACATATTTTAGCACACTGATGATCGGAAGTAGAGTTTGTTAAAAGGGAAGAGTTTATAACATGACAAATTGTTATCGCTTACTTATACTTTAATAAGAAGATTCTATTAAAGCAAAATAAACATACAGGGGAGAGAATACAATGAAAGTTTTAGTAGTTGGTGCAGGTGCAGTAGGAGGTTATTTTGGAGGAAGACTTCATGAGAAAGGTGTAGATGTGACATTTTTAGTAAGAGAAGGCCGTCAAAAGCAAATAAAAGAGAAGGGCTTAAAAATAGAAAGCATTCATGGCAACTATACATTTCAACCGAAAACGGTTTTAACTACAGAATCTGATGTTGAGGTATATGATGTTATTATGATTGGTACGAAATCGTATCATTTTAATCAGGCTATACAAGACATTAAACCGTTTGTTGGAACTCAGACGACAATTATACCAATGTTAAATGGTATTAAACATCTTTATGAACTTCAAAATATATTTGCAAAAGAACAAATCATAGGTGGCCTTTGCTTTGTAGAATCTACTGTTAATGAAGAAGGTACCATCATCCAAACAAGCCCAAGTCATGATTTAGTGTATGGAGAACTTTCTGGAGAAGAAACCGAAAGAATTAAGAAAATAGAAGATGTGTTTTCACATACTAAAGCTTCAATTAAAAGAAGTAACACAATTTTACAGGATATGTGGCATAAATATATGTTTATCACTGGATTATCGGGTATTACCTCGTTGTTTCGATCAAGTATTGGACCAATTCTTAAAACAGAACATGGCTTAGAAGTAATTGAAGGATTATTTTTTGAAATTGGTTCTATTATGCGTAAAATGAATGCACCGATAGTAGATGGTATTGAAGAGGTTCAGGTAAATAGAGTAAAAGAAATGGATTATACGATGAAGTCATCTATGCAAAGAGATATGGAAAAAGGCTTTCAAGTTGAAGCTGATCATTTACAAGGCTATCTGCTTTCTGAGTCAGAAAAACACAAAGTGAATACTCCTTATCTGAAAATTGTCTATGCAAACCTTGAAACCTATGGAAAACAATAAGGATTTTGATAGAACAAAGGCAAGCTTACAAGATGTAATGCTTGCCTTCTCGAGTTAATTTGATACGATTTCTACTGTAGCGAGCTGTTGCTTTAGTTGTTTATGATCTAGATTTTCCCCGATAAAAACAAGAGTTTGTTTTCTTTTAATCTGTTCTTTCATGTATAACGGCATGCCATAGGAGTATTGAAAAAGAAAGGACTCAGTAGAATGAGTAAAGGTTATATAACCTTTAATTCGGTAAATAGTATCGGGCATCTCCCTTAGAAATTTTTCAAATTGATCTAAATCAATGGGATTTGTAAAGGTGTGAACATAGCTTCGTAAGTGTAGGTTCTTAGAAACATGTGATTGTTCATGGTGTTTTTTTTCACCTAATTGTTGTGGTTGAATGGCAGAGAGTGGTATCTTCGCATGCTCAGTCATGTATAATTTTCCGTTTGGATTTAACCCTTGAATACCTGCCACCAACTTTGCTTTTTCATTCTCGGATAGTGAGTCTGTTTTATTTAAAAGAACGATATCAGCATGTGTTACTTGTTCTATTAGTAATTTACGCAATTGAATGCTTAGCTTTTCTTGGTCCTGCCATCTTTTTGCATCTACTAAAGTGATAATGCCCTTAACATCCAGCTTTTCAGCAAAAAGGGGAGATAAACATGCATCAAGTACCTCAATTGGATGGGCAACCCCGGTAGTTTCTATATAGATTGCGTCCAGCTCATATTCATGAAGCATTTGATTTAGTTGAACCTCAAGCTGACCTTGAATTGTGCAACAAACACAACCGTTTAGCAACTCTTTTAAGGGTGTATCCTTAGAAACAGCATCAGAATCTATTGAAATTTCTCCTAGTTCATTCATAATAACAGCAATTTTTCTGTTTTTCTGATGTTCTTGGGTAAGAATGTTTTGAAGAAGTGTTGTTTTTCCCGCTCCTAGAAAACCGGCTAATATGTATACGTCAACCTTTTTCATACTAAACTCCTTATCGTGACTTCTTATTTATTTTCTTTATTAACTATTTGGGTGGTACGCTAAATTGGCTAATAAAATTGATACAAAATTTATCTTAACATATTTAAAAAGGTCTGACATTTTTGTCAGACCTTTTTGCTAATTGAAAGTTAGAAAGCCCAAGTTCCATTGCGGAAGATTGGTTCAGATGTTCCGTCTTCCTTAATACCATCGATGGCCATGTCAGCTGAACCAATCATGAAATCAACATGGGTAAGACTGGAGTTTACACCTACTTTTTCAAGCTCCTCACGAGACATTTTCTTTCCGCCCTCAACACAAAATGCATATCCGTTTCCAATTGCTAAATGGTTAGATGCGTTTTCATCAAAAAGTGTGTTATAGAAAAGAATACCTGACTGTGATATAGGAGAATCATGAGCAACTAAAGCAATTTCACCTAAGTAATGTGAACCTTCATCGGTTTCAACAAGTTGCTTTAAGACTGCTTCACCTTTTTCTGCTTTTACTGAAACAATTCTTCCATCTTCAAAAGTTAGTGAGAAGTTGTCGATTAAATTACCACTATAGCTTAGGGGCTTCGTGCTTTGAACAACACCATTTACGCCATTACGTAATGGAACGGTAAAAACTTCTTCTGTAGGCATATTAGCCATAAAGAAATTGCCTTTTTCGTTCTCACTACCAGCACCAACCCATGTATGAGTAGGGTGTAATTCAATCGTAAGATCTGTACCTTCTGCTTTGTAATGAAGCTTTTTGTATCTTTTATTATTTAAGTAGTCTACTTTTGTATGTAATGAATCATTATGCTGTTTCCATGCTTCAACTGGATCAGCTTGATCAATACGAGTTGTTCTAAAAATGGCTTCCCATAGTTTTTCAACTTGTTTATTTTCGGTTTCATTAGGGAACACCTTTGCGGCCCATTCCTTAGAAGGTGCTGCAATGACTGTCCAACTAGCTTTATCTGCTTGTAAATAATTTCGATATTTTGTCAGCGCCATTCCAGCAGCTTTTGTAGAAGCAGCAATTCGTTTTGGATCTATTCCACTTAAAAGATCAGGATCAGAAGAAATGATGGACATAAAAGCACCATCATGTTCAGCCAATGTTTCCAAGCCTTTCGCTTTCCATTCAGGATAATCACTTAATGCTTCTTCTGAAGCAAGTTCAAAACGAGTTCTCGTAATCACATCATCATGCCATTCAACATATACATTACGTGCTCCAGCTTCATAAGCTTTTTTAACAACAAGACGTACAAATTCTACAACTTCTGTAGATGCGTTAATCGTTAAGTTTTGATTTGGCTGAATATTTACCCCTACTCGAACTGCTAGTTCGGCATATTTTTCTAAGTTTTGTTTGAAATTACTCAAGAAAAAAACCTCCTTCATCCTAGGATGAATATGTAATGAAAAGAGCCTCTAATGAAGTTCCTCTTTTATTTTATCAAAACAAATAGAAGAATGAAAAGGTAAACAATTTGTTAAGCCAAATTACTTTCAGTTAACTCTTAAAATGACTACAATATGGATAACGAGGTGATAACGTGAATTATATAGATAAACAATTTATAAAAAATGAAGATCAAAAGCAATTGTTATTAAAAACAAGTAAGCTTGCAAAGGAATTTGAAACACGTGCAGACCGATATGATAAAGAAGGCTTATTTCCATTTGAAAATTTTGATCGTTTAAAAGAAGCTGGATATTTACATCTCACCATTCCGAAAAACTTGGGAGGGACAGGAGCAACTTTGTACGAATTTTTACTAGTACAAGAAAAAATAGCTCAAGGAGATGCAGCAACTGCATTATCGTTAGGATGGCATTTGGGATTAATGATGCATCTAAGAGAAACGGAAAAGTGGGGAGAAAATACTTATAATACAATATGTAAAGAAATTATTTCTTCAAAAAAGCTAATTAACAGTGCTGCAACAGAGCCAAACTCTGGAAGTCCAGCAAGAGGTGGTAAACCTGAAACAAATGCTATACAAAAAGACGGACGTTGGATTATTAATGGTAAAAAAATCTTTACTTCACTAGCTCCGGCACTTGATTACTTTATTGTACCTGCCACACTTGAAGAAACTGGAGAGATTGGTGACTTTCTAATTCCAAGAGAAGCAATTGGTGTGGAAATTGAGGAAACTTGGGATACATTAGGTATGCGTGGGACTAGAAGTGACGATCTTATATTAAATTCGGTTGAGGTCCCATTAGAAGCTTTAGTTGAAAGAAAACAGAAGAAAGAAAGACCTACTGCACAAGGCTGGCTTCTTCATATTCCAGCATGTTATATAGGCATTGCCATATCTGCAAGAAATAAAGCAATAGAATTTGCAAAAACATATCAACCAACAAGTTTAACTCATCCAATTAAAGATGTGCCTGAAGTACGAAGAAAGGTTGCTGAAATTGATGTGAAGTTAACCACGGCGCGAACACTCATGTATTCTACAGCTGAGAAATGGGATTCAGCAAGTAAGAATGAGCGTGATTCTTTAGCGTATGATTTGGCAGTTACAAAAACTGTCGTGACAAATACAGCTGTTGAAGTTGTTGATTTAGCTATGAGGGTAGTAGGGGGGCAAAGTCTCTTTAACTCTAATGCTTTGCAAAGGCATTACCGCGATGTTCGTGCAGGGCTACATAACCCACCTTCTGATGATATAACATTAAAAATATTAGGTGACCGTGCATTTAGAGAGTAATTATCTGATTTGGTCAAAAAAAGGCATTCAAGAAATGATTTTTCTTGAATGCTTATGTATTATTCCGAGTACATCTATACACCTGAGGCTATAGCCATTATATAAAGTAAAGCTCCTCCGAATATTAAAATGCCAGTAACATAGAGATTAATAATCGAACCAATTAATGCCTTTTTTGTTAGCATGGAAACGAAGGAATAAGCAAAACCAAAAAGTAAAACGATGACAAAGACAGGGATCGTATAAGTACCTAATAAACCGCTTAGAAGTAGTAGTAGAGCAAAAATCGGGAATACAAATGGAACGAATTGTCGTAATTTAGATTTGTCTTTATTTTTCATCTTTTTAAATAACCTCTCTTTCTAATTACTCGCCTTGAACTGAAACAATTTCGTTATTTTGGGATGGGCTACCAGGCATATTTGCCATAGAAACACTCATTCCTCCCATAATGATGACAGCTAATGTTAAACTAATAATGATACGTCTGCTCAGGTCCTTCACACATGTACCTCCCTTACAATTCAATAATTAGACGGATGGAGTTTGATTAAAGTTTCATGTAACTGCTAAAAATATACAAAGTTATTACTGTATTACTATTAAACCAAATATAATTTATTCAAGAATAAGAGAAATGATGCTGAAAAATATGTTAATTTTGTGTAAATATATAATTTTGATAAAAGGGTTTAATAGTGAATTTTTACATTTAAAGACAAAAAGGAAACCAAATTTGGTTTCCTTTGTGCATTATTTTGCTACTTTTACTAATCTATTAATAACTGCAAGTGATCTACCGGTGCCAATTGCTACCGACTCTAACGGATTTGGCGCAATATGAACAGGTACAATCATTTCATTACTTATCCATTCCTGTATCCCTTTCATTAGTGAACCACCACCTGTTAAAATAACGCCTCTGTCAACAATATCACCACTTAACTCAGGAGGACAGTCTTCAAGTGTAGCTCGAATTGCTTCTAAAATATGAAGTAATGATTCTTTCATTGCATCCTGCATTTCATATGACGAAACACTAATTGTTTTAGGTAAACCTGTTACGAGATCTCTACCTCGTATTTCCATTGATTCTTTTTCATGCTTTATTAGTGCGTATCCAATTTCCATTTTCATTTGTTCAGCTGTTCTCTCACCGATTAGAAGATTATAATTTTTTCTGACATATTGAATGATATCCTCATCTAGTTGATCTCCGCCAATCCTGATTGAGTGACATGTTACGATTCCACCGAACGAAATTATGGCTACTTCTGTTGTTCCCCCGCCAATATCTACTATGACATTTGCGATTGGTTCATCAACAGGAAGATCCGCTCCGATTGCTGCTGCTACAGGCTCCTCAATTAAATGAACTTGCTTTGCTCCAGAACTACGAATAGCATCTTGAATTGCTCTTCTTTCAACTGATGTAGCACCTGATGGAGTACAAACGACAACAGTTGGTTTTCTCATAGACATACCAAGCTTTCCTGACGCCTTTTTCATGACATGTCTTAACATGTCTGTTGTGATGTCATAATCTGCTATAACTCCATCCTTTAGAGGTCTTACTGCGATGATTTGTCCAGGTGTTTTTCCAATCATACTTTTTGCCTCTGTTCCAACTGCTAATACTTTTTTAGTAGTTGTGTCTATCGCTACTACAGAGGGCTCATTTAAGATAATCCCTTTATTTTTTGTGTAAACTAAAATATTTGCTGTTCCTAAATCTATTCCAATTTCGGTAGTAGAAAACATAAACATAAAAACCTCTTTCCTATTAACGTTATTTATAGAATTTGTTGAATATTGTTGGTTTTTGGGGGCTGTTATCAATATGAAAAGAGATCGTCATCTTTTTGTCATATAAGTGTTTAGATAATTTTTAAATATAATTTCTTTATTGAATAAAAGCTTTAAAGTGAAAATGAATAAATATAGGGTTGAAAATTTTGTGATTTGGATATGTGTTTGATGAGTGGACATTTTTTCTCGGTAGAAAATCTTACAAAAACCTTTATTTATAAGGATTTATTGCTCTCTATGTTGCGGGGGTAAAAATACCTATTTTTAATTTATGTATAGGGAAAATGGACTTGTTATAATTTTCAGAAAATAGAATTTTCGGACTATTTATTATATTTATATAAAGATTATAATAGTTATGTAGTTATAATAATTTTTAGTAGAAAAGTATTTTGAAGTTATGAAGTTCCATCTTGCAATGCTTTCTATTAAAAGAAGGGGGATTAAAGTGAGAAAGTTAAGAAGAGGAATTGAGGCTCGAAATAAGCAGTTGAAAAAGGTGCTAAAGGTGACTGCTAGTTCCGTCATTATGGGGGGACTATTGTTTGGTACATACTTGCCGGTAGCATCAAATGTACAAGCTGCTAGTCCAGTACTAGAGTCAGCACCAATTGATTACAATATTGTTCCTGAAGAGAGATTAGCACAAGCATTGAAAGATCAAGGGGTTATTTCTAAAAATGCTTCTGCTGCAGAAGTAAAGCAAAAGGTTAAAGAATATATTGAGAAAAAGGAAGGCGAAAAAGCAGGTAAGGTTTCTCATAAAACTTCTCATGAAGAAATGATGGATCAAAAAACGAAAGACTTCCTTACAAAACAAAAGGACAAGCTAGCAAAACAGCTAAATAAAGGCCATGGAAACTTCAAAAAGGGTAAACCAAATGGTGCGGTGAAGGTGGATGCTGCTAAACAAGCACCATATAACGGAGAAGTTCGCTCAGATAAAGTCTTGGTATTATTAACAGAATTTGAAGATTTCAAGCATAACAATGTTGTACAAGAAGATGGTTACATGTATGCAGATGACTTTAATAAAGAGCATTATGAAAAGTTAATGTTCGGTGATGAAGACTTTACCTTGTTTAATGGAGAGAAAGTTAAAACCTTTAAACAATATTATGAAGAGCAATCAGGTGGTAGTTACACAGTTGATGGAACAGTTTCAGAATGGTTAACCGTACCAGGTAATGCGGCAGACTATGGCGATGACAATCCTGAAGGTGGGCATGATAACCTTAATCCTAAAGGACCTAGAGACCTTGTAAAGGATGCCTTAAATGCAGCAGTAGCTTCTGGTATTGATTTAGCCCAATACGATGAATTTGATTTATATGATCTTGATGGTGATGGAAATCAAAATGAGCCAGATGGACTAGTAGATCACTTGATGATTATTCACGCAGGTACAGGTCAGGAAGCTGGTGGTGGTACTCTAGGTGATGATGCAATCTGGTCACATAGATGGACGTTAAATGGAGTGTATCCTGTTGCTGAAACACAGGCTGAAGTTGATTATTGGGGTGGTCAAATGGCTGCATACGACTACACAATTCAACCTGAAGATGGTGCAGTTGGTGTATTCGCACATGAATTTGGACACGATTTAGGTCTTCCAGATGAATATGACACTCAATATACTGGTCAAGGTGAGCCAGTTGCTTCTTGGTCCATTATGAGTGGAGGAAGCTGGAATGGAAACATTGCAGGAACAGCTCCGACAAGCTTCTCACCTCAAAACAAGGAATTCTTCCAAAATATAATGGGAGGAAACTGGGCAAATATTATGGAAGTTGATTATGCAGATATCACGAAGAACGGGATTGCAACTTTCCTAGATCAAAGTGTAACGAAATCAAATAACCCCGGTATAGTAAAAGTGAACTTACCAGCTAAAGATGTAGAAGGATTTTTACCAGCTGAGAATGGTGGAGAAAACTATTTCTACAGCCAAAAAGGTGATGATCTTCATACAGCATTAGAAACACCGCTATTTGATTTAACAAGAGCAACCTCAGCGGAATTTAGTGCATTACAATGGTTTGAAGTTGAATTTGATTATGATTATGTATATGTAAAGGCTGTAGTAGAGGATGGAACAGAAGTTACGCTAGATGTTATTGGTGATGACAATACTGCAGATGGTATGGAAACAACAAATGGTCTATGGGTTGAAAAAACGTATGACTTAAGCGATTTTGCTGGTAAAAAAGTAAAACTAGTATTTGAATATGTAACCGATGGCGGATTAGCTCCTAATGGGTTTGCCATTGATAATATTTCAGTAACAGCTGACGGTAATGAAATTTTTGCCGATAATGCTGAAGGTGAAGCAAAAGTTGCTTTAGATGGCTTTATCGTTTCAAATGGCTACTCTCAAGCGAAAAATCACTATTACTTAGAATGGAGAAACTATGCTGGCTCTGATAAAGCATTAGCATTCTCTCGCGGTGCTAAGTATAATACTGGTTTAGTTGTTTGGTATGCAGATGAAAGTTTTACTGATAACTGGGTTGGGGTACATCCAGGACAAGGATTCCTTGGAGTTGTTGATTCACATCCAGAGGCTGTGTTTGGCTTATTAAATGGCCAAAAAACGGTTACTCAAAGCACTCGCTACCAAGTTGCGGATGCAGCGTTCTCTTTAGATAAAACACCAGGATTCTTCGTTGATTCTCCTACTCGTGGAGCATACGAGTTCCTAAGCTTTAAAGGAAATACTAAGTTTGATGATTCAAAAACATATATCAATTCTGCGATTCCAGATGCAGGTCGAATTGTTCCTAACCATGGCTTGAAATTTGAGGTTATTGGTGAAGCGAAAGATAATTCTGCCGGTGCAGTTTGGATTCATAAGTAAAAAGAAAGTAGCTCCTTCCTTTCAATGAAAGGGAGGGGTTATTTTTTTTCCTAAATGGTTAAATTGTATTATGAGGTTTAATGAATCCTAGAATTTTAATTTTTCACTTTAGTAAAACTTCATAATAACCATTGAAAAATAAAATCTACTAAAAAAAGATAAAGCTTGGTCGTGTTATACTAATATAAACATAAGAAAAATAAAAGCAAAGGTGATTAAATGCTACAAAAAGCTGAAAAGTTGTTAAAAGATTATTTCGGTTATTCATCGTTTCGAAAAGGCCAAGTGGATATTATTCGCAATATACTAGAGGGACAGGACACGCTAGCCATTATGCCAACAGGTGGTGGAAAATCAATCTGTTATCAAGTGCCTGCTTTATTAATGGATGGTATTACTGTTGTCATATCGCCATTAATTTCTTTAATGAAAGATCAAGTAGATGCATTAACAAGTGTTGGAATACCATCAACTTATATAAATAGCAGTCTTTCGATTCCGGAAATAAATGAACGAATCGCAGAGCTAAGAGAGGGCTCTTATAAAATTGTTTATATTGCACCTGAGAGATTAGAAACAAATTCGTTTCGTGATCTCTTGTTAACGTTAAATATATCTATGGTAGCAGTAGATGAGGCACACTGTATTTCTCAATGGGGGCATGATTTTCGTCCTAGCTACAGATCTATTAATAAAATGATCATGGACCTTTCTGCTAAACCAATTGTTGTTGCCCTTACAGCAACAGCAACAAAAGAAGTAACAGCTGATATTTGTCATTTGTTAGATTTGTCAGAGGAAAATTCGTTTGTTACAGGTTTTTCCCGCGAAAATTTAACTTTTAATGTAGTTAAAGGTGAAAATAAGCGCGACTATATTAAAAAATATATAAAGGCAAATAAAAATGAGGCTGGAATTATTTATGCAGCTACTAGAAAAGAAGTGGATGAGTTATCTCAATTTCTTAAAAAAAGTGGCTTCAAGGCTGGGAAATATCATGCTGGTATGTCAGAACAAGAGCGAGCGCAACAGCAGGATCAATTTTTATATGACGAGTTTGATGTTATGGTTGCAACTAACGCTTTTGGTATGGGAATAAACAAATCCAATATTCGATATGTCATTCATCATAATTTACCTAAAAATATAGAGGCTTACTACCAGGAAGCAGGCCGTGCTGGGCGAGATGGAGAGCCTAGTGAATGTACGATTCTGTTTGCTGGACAAGATATACAGCTTCAAAAATTCTTAATAGAGCAAACATCTCTTAGTTATGAAAAGAAGGTTCATGAATATCAAAAATTACAGCAAATGGTAGATCTCTGTCATACAGAAAAATGCTTACAAACTTATATTGTTGAATATTTTGGTGAAGAGAATACTGAAGCAGATTGTGGCAATTGTATGAACTGTAAGGATACACGGGAAAAAATTGAGGTAACAAATGAAGCTTTAATGGTTTTTTCTTGTGTAAAAAGAATGAACGAAAAATTTGGGAAAACTCTTGTAGCACAAGTACTAAAGGGTTCTAATAATAAGCGAATTTCTCAAATGGGATTTCAAAAATTATCAACCTATGGGTTAATGAAGAACAAGACAGAAAAACAAATTGTAGAATTTATTGATTTTTTAATTGCTGAAGGTTATTTATCCTTAACAAATGCTCAATACCCTGTTATCGAACTTAGTAAAAAAGGGTTACTTGTATTAGTTGATAAAACGCCGGTATTTAAGAAGGAAAAGCTAGTGATTCAATCAATCGAAAGCGATGATGAACTATTTGAAGTTTTAAAGAATATAAGAAGAGAACTTGCTTCTGAGCATAGAGTACCGCCATATATTATTTTTTCTGATAGTAGTCTAAAAGACATGAGTAGTAAATGTCCGATTAATGAGTCTGAGTTTTTAGAAGTAAAAGGTGTTGCTCGAACAAAGCTTGAACGTTATGGACAACCATTTATTAGGGCAATTTGTGACTATATGAAAATCGAACAAGGGCCGTTTAATCAAACGGTGATACAAAAATCACATTCACAAAAATCAGTTGATAAGACGCCAAGTCATCTTCTTACCTATCAATTATATATGGATGGGTTAAAGATGAAGGAAATTAGTATACAACGAGGAATTACTGAAATCACTGTACAAAATCATATCATTCGGGCGGTGGAAGAAGGACAACCGATTGAATGGAGAAGCATATTTACCGAAGAACAAGAGAACTTAATCATCGATAAAATTAAGGAAATGAATACTGAATTGCTAAAGCCCTTAAAAGAAGTGTTACCTGCTAGCATTAATTATTTTCAAATAAAAGCAGCAATTTGTAAGATGAATCTAGAAGTGGTCAGTTCGTGAAAAAAGCTCACATCCTCGAGAATGATACTGAGGAATGTGAGCTTTTTCTATAAGAGTTTAATATTAATCTATATTAAAAACAGTCTTAATTCTGATTTTCTTCTAATTTAAACTTTTGGATGGAAGTTTGTTAATGCTGTATTTTAAAAGGCTTGGGACAACGCTTATGATAAATAGTAAACGGATAAATTGTAAGGAACTAACTATCGCTGGATCAGCACCAATTGACGAGGCCGTAAGAACCATCTCGACTAGCCCGCCTGGTGCAAGAGAAAGCATGGCTGTTGCTAAGTTTAGGTCTGTTAAAAGGCTGAAAACATAGCCAAAGCCAAAGCTTGCTACGATAAGAATCATAGTTGTTATAAAATACAAACCACAGTATTTTCCACCCTTTTTAAGATCATTAAATGTGATCATGAGTCCAAATCCAACACCGATTGATATTTGAGCAAAAATCATAAATAGATCGTGAAAAAGGGGTAATTCTATACCTATAATATTCAATAAGGCTGTCGTTAAAAGAGGACCAATTACATATGATGCTGGTAAGAATTTTCTAAACCCCCAACCTGCAAGTCCTGCAAGGAAATACCAGCTATATGAAAATAATGATAAATCTTTTTGTACTGAAAGTGTTGTTTGTGAGTAGAACGAGGGTTCGAACATATGTAGTATTGTAAATGGGACCAAAAAGACAACTGTTAATAATCTTACAGTTTGAAAGATGGTAACTAATGAAGAGTTTGCATGAACAGCCTCACTAGCGGCAACCATTTCTGTTAATCCACCGGGAATTGAAGCAAAAATACTCGTGTTTCGATCGATGTTAACAAGTTTACTTATGATTAAACCGTTACAAACACTAAGAAAAATTAATAAAACCGTTGTAAGTAAAAAGGGAATCACGTATGGACCCACAAGAACAAAGGTTTCTTTTGTGAATGAAAGTCCAAATGATATTCCTAAAATGATAAATGAACCGTTTTTTAAAAAGCTCGGTTGTATAAATGTCCTTATCTTTTTAAAAAGTGATCGCCATATTATTAGAAAAGTCATAGGACCTAGAATCCAAGCTAGAGGGAGATGAGAAAGATAAAAGAGAAATCCTCCAAATGTTCCTATTAGATAGGGAAATATGACATTGGGTAGTTTTGTACTCATTCTATTCCTCCCAAATTACTTGTTTACTAATTTTTCGTTAAATATGTGTTTAATTCTTACACTGTTGTTCCCCTGACTTTCGTCATGCTGTTTTTTATTGTTACTACACCATTCTTTCTATTTTATCATAAAGTCCGTGATATGTATTAAGGTTATCAGGCTCATCTTTGTACTAATTTTTGGTTATAGAAACAAACAGATAATCATGAGTTGTCCTGTAAAAAAAAGTTGAAATGTGATAACATTTTTAATAGTACTAGCTTATAAAAAGGTTTTTGGTTACTTAAAGCGTTTTCTAACTACTTATTGTGATATTGCGGAGGATTTTAGATGAAAAAAGAATTTGCGGTAATTGGACTTGGGCGTTTTGGAGGCAGTATTTGTCGGGCTCTAAGTGAAGAGGGTATGGAAGTAATGGCTATTGATACAGATGAGGACAAAGTAAATGAGTTTGCAAACGTTGCTTCACATGCTGTTGTTGGAGATTCCACAGATGAAACAGTGTTAAAAAGTCTTGGTATCCGTAACTTTGATCATGTTATTGTTGCGATAGGAGATAATATTCAAGCCAGTATTTTGACCACATTGATTCTTAAAGAGTTAGGAGTTAAGCATATTACTGTTAAAGCACAAAATGATTATCATGAAAAAGTGCTATCCAAAATTGGGGCTGACCGTATTGTTCATCCAGAACGTGATATGGGGAGAAGAATTGCTCATAAAATTATTTCAAACAACGTTCTTGACTATTTAGAGCTTTCTGATGAGCACAGCATCGTTGAGATTGTTGCAAATGACAGGCTAAACGGAAACTCCATCATTGATTTAGACATTCGAGCTAAATATGGAATCAACATTGTTGCTGTAAAAAGAGGAAAAGATATTATTGTTTCTCCTCAAGCAAATGAAATTATTCAAAAAAATGATATTTTAATTGTTATTGGTGCGGATACAGATATTAACCGTTTTGAAAAACGTTTATTAGGTGATTAAAAAAAGCAGTACCCGATTTTTGAATCGGTGTACTGCTTTTTTAATTAAACTTCCATAATAATTGGTAAAATCATTGGACGACGCTTTGTTTTTTCGTATAAGAATGGAGCGAGTGTGTCAGTGATTTCATTTTTAATTTCAGACCATTGACTCGTGCGACGTTCCATAATTTTGTTCAGATGCTTGGAGATTAGTGATTGTGCATCATTAATTAAGTCACCAGATTCGCGCATGTAGACAAAGCCTCTAGAGATAATGTCTGGACCTGCTGCGATTTTGAAGTCTTTCATATTGATGCTTACAACGACTATCACAAGACCTTCTTCCGAAAGAATTCGGCGGTCACGGAGGACGATATTACCGATATCACCAATACCACTTCCATCAATATAAACATTACCTGAAGGGATTTTCCCAGCAATTCCAACTTCTTTGTCTCCTATTGCTAGAACCTCTCCATTATCCATGATAAAACAGTTTTCTTCTTCAACACCACAGTCTACTGCATGTCTAGCGTGCATCTTCTGCATGCGGAATTCACCATGTATTGGCATAAAGTATTTTGGCTTCATTAACCTAAGCATAAGTTTTTGTTCTTCTTGACCACCGTGACCTGAAGTATGAATATCGTTAAGTGGTCCGTGGATTACCTCTGCTCCGGCGCGGAACAGTTGATTAATCGTTTTGCTAACACTAAGTGTATTTCCTGGTATTGGAGAAGAAGAGAAGACAACATTGTCTCCAGGAATAATTTGAATTTGTCTATGAGTGCCGTTTGCGATACGCGATAAAGCTGCCATTGGTTCACCTTGAGATCCTGTACAAAGAATTGTCACACGATGAGCTGGCATACGATTAATTTCATGTGCATCTACAAAAGTATCTTTAGGACAACTAATATAACCTAAATCTTGTCCGATTTGTATGGCTGCTTCCATACTTCGCCCAAACACGGCAATTTTACGTCCGTGTGCAACAGCAGCTTCAACTACTTGTTGTAGTCGGTGTATATTTGATGCAAATGTTGCAAAGATAATACGACCATCAACCTTACGGAAAATTTCGTGTATGCTGTCACCGACACGTCTCTCTGACATCGTAAAGGTAGGGATCTCACTGTTTGTACTGTCAGAAAGTAAACACAGAACTCCGTCCCGACCAATCTCAGCCATCTTTGTTAAGTTTGCAGGTTCTCCTACAGGTGTAAAATCAAATTTAAAGTCACCGGTATGTACGATGTTTCCTGGTGGTGTTTTAACAACAATACCATATGAATCAGGAATACTATGAGTTGTTCTAAAAAATGTCACAGACGTTTTTCTGAACTTAATAATATCATCTTCCTGAATTTCAATTAATTTAGATTGTCGAAGAAGTCCGTGCTCTTCAAGTTTGTTTCTAAGTAAACCTAAAGCAAGCTTACCACCATAAATAGGAATGTTTACTTGACGAAGTAAATATGGAATTCCACCAATGTGGTCTTCATGTCCGTGCGTAATAAATAATCCCTTTATTTTATCTTCGTTCTTAGATAAATAAGTGTAGTCAGGAATGACATAATCAATTCCTAGTAGCTCATCCTCCGGAAATTTTATTCCAGCATCAATAAGGATGATTTCATCTTGAAATTGTACTCCGTACGTGTTTTTTCCGATTTCACCAAGTCCGCCTAATGCAAAGACTGCAACTTGATCATTTTTTACAAATTTCATAACAATCAGATCTCCAATACTTTATAATTTTCGCTTTGCTTTTCATATTCTAAATAAGCCCCATCAACTGGAGTGACAAATTCAATATTATAGCCGCGTTCTTTAAGTTTAAATCTCACATTTGCTTCAGATGTTGCTTCAATATAAAGAGTGTTTGTTCGTTCGCGAACAGGAACCTCTGTAATTTTATCTTGATAATAAACTTTAAAAATCATTTACCAAATCTCTCCTTAACTTCCGAATGTTAGACTAACTTTTTCTATTATATGCGATATTTCTACTCAAGCCAAGCCTATAGGGCAAGAGCATGTCTTCTTTTGGTAAATAAGTCTATAACTCGCAGTTAAAAATAAAATATAGCTACCAGTTGGAATAGGCTTTATTATGCGATTGTTTTTCTCTTTACTAAGTGCTTCCACTGTCTTCTAAGAGATTTCTTTAATTTTTTTAACATAGAAAATCCTCCTATCTAATTTTATTTACCGATCTCTTGTTATCGATTTTAGTATATGTCATTTTTTGTGATATTTTCATGGGAATTAATGTGAAAGAAATTGACAATTTCTTCATTTTCACTTAGTTTGAAAACATGCTTTTTACACATCAGGAGGATAAACTGAAATGAAAAAACTATATAGTTCATTATTTATTTTAAGTATGATTTGGGGGATGTCTTTTTTATTTATAAAGCTCCTAGTAGAAGATCTAGGGCCATGGGGTGTTGTGTTTTGGCGGTGTTTATTTGGCACAATCACACTATTCATTATTCTTTTTGTGTTTAAAAAACAAGAGTTGAAAAGAGTAAGGTTCAAAAGTCTACCATGGCTGAAGCTTTTTCTTGTAGCACTTTTTAATAATGCACTCCCCTTTGCATTCATAGCTATGAGTGAAATGAGGATTTCAAGTAGTCTTGCCTCTGTTATAAATGCAACAACTCCAATATGGACGATTGTCATTGGGGCACTCTTTTTCTTTATTCCTGTTAAGGGGAGACAATGGATTGGAGTTTCAATAGGGTTTTTAGGTATTTTAATTTTGTTAAATCTTGATTTTAAAAGCTTAATAAATGAAAACTTTATTGGGGCAGGAACGATGCTTTTTGCTACATTTTGTTATGGGTTAGGCGCTCAAATGGCAAAAAGATATTTACAGGAATTATCTATTATAATTGTATCAATTATTACTTTGTTTTTTTCAACAATGATCAGCTTAATATTTATTTTAATTTTAAATGAATCTGTTCATCTTACATCAGTATTTTCAACACATACATTCCTATCATTAATTGGATTAGGTGTGTTTGGCTCTGGATTTGCTTATCTTTTTTACTATTATATGGTTAAAGAAGGAAGTGCTGAATTTGCTTCATTGGTAACCTATATCGTTCCAATTACGGCAATGTTATGGGGATATTTATTACTTGGGGAAGGTATTTCTCCACATATGATCTTAGGTTTATTGTTTGTTTTTGCAGGAGTTTATTTAAGCTCAGCTAAAATGGCGAAAAAAAGAAGCAGTTTTAATACTTCAATAGGGAGTAATCATTAAAGTGAAGAAAAACTCTCGTAGACAAAACTAAAGAAGGGAGTTATCCCTTCTTTAACGTTCAACAGGAACTGCATTTTCAGGCTCTTGAAACGGGTGATCCTCATTAATATGATCATAAAACATCACACCATTTAAATGATCAATCTCATGCTGAAAAACAATGGACAATAAACCCCTTAGTCTAACATCTATATTCTTTCCTTCAAGGCTTGTAGCTTTTACGCGAATTCGGGCATAACGAGGTACAAAGCCTGGAACTGCTCGATCGACCGAAAGGCATCCTTCGCCGCTAGTTAAATAGCTTTTCTCGATAGAGTGGCTAACAATCTTTGGATTAAATAGAGCATAACTGTGCTGGTTTCCTTTTTCATCAACAACATGGATCGCAATCATTCTTTTTGATACATTAATTTGCGGAGCTGCAAGTCCTATACCTGGGCGTAATCCGTACTTCTCAGCAATTTCCGGATCTTGACTATTTTTTACGTATTGGATCATTTGAGATAACGTTTCTTTATCCTCATCTGAAGGCGGTAATGTTACTTCCTTCGCCACTTCTCTCAAAGTCGGATGACCTTCTCTTATAATATCTTCCATTGTTATCATGGTGAACACTCCTTTAAACATAAAGCAAAAATATTTAATAGGTGAATGACTAAGGAAGTCAAACTAAGTTATTACAACCTTAAAATCATTATGTATAGATAGACTAGATATAATTTCATTGTATTATACTACAAGATTATAAAGGAAATAGCAGAAATCGAAAAGAAATTGGGATTACATAAATAATTGAAGGGCTAACAGTGGAAAAATGTTAGCCCTTTGACAAATATCTCTGCTTTTATTTTTAATAGCCGATGTAAGCTGCACCTACAATAATTAGTAAAATAAACAATACAACGATTAACGCAAAGCCGTTTCCGTATCCAGCTGTTGGTGCAACATATCCGTAACCATAATTTCCACACCCGTAATTGCAATCAAAATAATGCATTCTAACGACCTCCTCATGATGATTACGTCCTTTGTTTTGACGTATAGTACACTGTATGAAAGTAGTTCAAAAGTGTATAGACATTCGCCTAGATATATTAAATTGATTCTTACTTCGGGAAAGGAGTAGTTCATTACTGAATTGTATCGGATACTTTACCCGCGTTGTATATATACCCCCTATGATTGGTTTTGAGAAATGCTCTAAGTAGGTCTAAAATGAAGACAGGCTTCATATAAATGTATATAACAAAGAATCAAGCTAATTGATCAAAAGTTTTTATCCAAATAATTCCAAAGATATAATGAAAACCCATTGAGAAAATATGTTAGACCAATTATAGTAGAAGTGTCTGTAAGTTAGGGGGATATACATTCTGATGCTGAAAAAAAAGAATTACGCTTTGTTTATTGTATTATTATTTTTACTTTCTGGCTGCTTCGGTCCTGCACCAGAAGAAAGGATTTATACAATATTGGAGGAAGCTGTTACATTAGAGAATTCATTTAAAGAGCAACAACAGCCATTACTTGAACTCGAAAAGAAGGAAGCGGATCTCTATAATAGGATTATGGATTTAGGAATGAAAGAATTTGAACAAGTTGTTTCCTTATCTAAAGAAGCTTTAACTTCAGTAGAGGAACGAGAATCTAAACTACAAATGGAATATGACAGTATTATGTCTTCGAAAGATAAATTCAATGAAATTAATGAAGAAATCGAGAAAATTAAGGATGAAACACTGTTGCAATCTGCACAAGAGCTTAAGTCTACTATGGAAGATCGATATAAATCATACGAAAATCTTTATGAAAACTACAAAAAATCAATTTCTTTAGACAAAGAACTGTATTCAATGCTTCAAAATAAAGATTTGGAGATGAAACAGTTGGAAACACAAATAGCTAAAATTAATAAGTCATATCAATCAGTTATGGAACAAAATAATGAATTTAACAAACTAACTGAACAATATAATGATTTAAAAATAAAGTTTTATGAAGAAGCTGAGTTAAACGTTGAAAAAAGTGAATAATGCACATGTATATGAGAACCTTCCACCTGGAAGGTTCTTTTTTGATTCTCTTTTCCAAGATGGTATTCATTTAAGGTTAAATAAATTAATAGCTAAGTCACTGTGTTTGAGAAGGTGAAAAGTGTCGAATACATATTATAAAATCAAGTTGTTATATAAAACTGTATTATAAACAATGTTACAGAGTTTATATTTGTGATAATACAGTTTAAGGGAGCAAGAAAAATGACTAAATATATAATTTATTTTTCTTTAAGAAATATAGATATAAACTGATTGACGGACGTGAAAACATTGGTGTAAACTTGTAAATGAATTGTTAAGGTGTATCAGTTTATTTTAAATTTAAACTAATACAGTGTGGGTTAAATAGACCACCAAACCATACATAGAGAACGTTTTTATACATCTCGTGAGTGGTATAAAAGGTAAGAAGAGTCGAATTCAAAAAAATTGTGTCATCCATAAGATTTTAGGGTAACCTATTGCTGTGAATATTGGAATTCTCTTACTAATACTTTTGAAGTTCAATTCTTAATATGGATTGAACAACACTCTTAAAATGGAAAGGAAGAGGTTGTAAAATGGCTGCAAAAACAAAAGGCGCTGTTGTAGACAGTAAAAAACAGTTTGAAGCTATTTCTAAGGTTTTTGAAACATTCCAGATTTTAAATGAAGAAGGTAAAGTCGTAAATGAAGCGGCAATGCCAGAATTAAGTGACGATCAATTAAAAGAATTAATGCGTCGTATGGTTTATACACGTATTTTAGATCAACGTTCTATTTCATTAAACCGTCAAGGTCGTTTAGGTTTCTATGCTCCAACAGCAGGACAAGAAGCTTCTCAGATTGCATCTCAATATGCTTTAGAAAAAGAAGATTGGATTTTACCTGGATACCGTGATGTTCCACAAATCATTTGGCACGGCCTTCCGTTATATCAAGCATTCTTATTTTCACGTGGACATTTCCATGGTAACCAAATGCCTGAAGGAGTAAATTGTCTTTCACCACAAATTATAATTGGTGCACAATACATCCAAACTGCTGGTGTTGCATTAGGTCTTAAGAAGAAAGGCAAACAAGCGGTTGCGATCACTTATACAGGTGATGGCGGTGCATCACAAGGTGATTTCTATGAGGGTATTAACTTTGCTGGTGCATATAAAGCTCCTGCAATTTTCGTTGTTCAAAATAACCGTTATGCGATCTCAACTCCAGTTGAAAAACAATCTGCAGCACAAACAATTGCGCAAAAAGCAGTCGCAGCAGGTATCGTAGGTGTTCAGGTTGATGGTATGGATCCATTAGCAGTTTATGCTGCAGTTCGTGACGCTCGTGAGCGTGCAGTTAACGGAGAAGGTCCAACATTAATTGAAACATTAACATTCCGTTATGGACCACACACTATGGCTGGAGATGATCCTACACGTTACCGTACGAAAGAAACAGAAAATGAGTGGGAAGCAAAAGATCCATTAGTTCGTTTCCGTAAGTTCTTAGAGAACAAAGGAATCTGGAACGAAGATGAGGAAAACAAAGTAATTGAACAAGCAAAAGAAGATATTAAAGATGCTATTCAAAAAGCTGATAAATATCCAAAACAAAAGGTAACGGACTTGATGGAAATCATGTACGAAGAAATGCCTTATAACTTAAAAGAGCAATATGAAATTTACAAAGCAAAGGAGTCGAAATAATCCATGGCACAAATGACAATGATTCAAGCCATCACTGATGCATTACGCACCGAATTAAAAAATGATGAAAACGTCCTTGTATATGGTGAAGACGTTGGTGTGAACGGTGGGGTATTCCGTGCGACGGAAGGACTTCAAAAAGAGTTTGGAGAAGACCGAGTATTTGATACGCCACTTGCTGAGTCTGGTATTGGTGGATTAACAGTTGGTTTCGGTTTAACTGGATTCCGTCCAGTTATGGAAATTCAATTCTTTGGTTTCGTTTATGAAGTAATGGATTCATTAAATGGTCAATTAGCTCGTATGCGCTATCGTTCTGGTGGACATTGGACTGCTCCAGTAACAATTCGTTCGCCATTTGGTGGATTCGTACATACACCAGAGCTTCACGCTGATAGCTTAGAAGGCCTTGTTGCACAACAACCTGGATTGAAAGTTGTTATTCCTTCAACTCCTTATGATGCAAAAGGACTTTTAATCTCTGCTATTCGTGATAATGACCCAGTTGTATTCTTAGAGCACATGAAATTATACCGCTCATTCCGTCAGGAAGTTCCTGAAGAAGAGTACACAATTGAAATTGGTAAAGCTGATGTAAAACGTGAAGGTACAGATCTTTCAATTATTACTTACGGAGCAATGGTTCATGAATCATTAAAGGCTGCGGAAGAATTAGAAAAAGAAGGTATTTCTGTTGAGGTTGTTGACTTACGTACAATCAGCCCATTAGATATTGAAACAATTATTGCATCTGTTGAAAAAACAGGTCGTGTAATTGTTGTTCAAGAAGCACAAAAACAAGCAGGTATTGCGGCTAATGTAGTGGCTGAAATTACTGAAAGAGCAATTTTAAGCTTAGAAGCACCAGTATTGCGTGTGACTGCTCCTGATACTGTATATGCATTTACTGAAGCGGAAAACATTTGGTTACCAATTTATAAAGATATTTTAGAAACAGCTAGAAAAGTTCTTGAATTTTAATTAATACTTCAAAACGAATTTTTAACATAATTATAGGAGGTTGAATGATTTGGCATTTGAATTTAAACTGCCTGATATTGGTGAAGGTATCCACGAAGGTGAAATTGTAAAGTGGTTCGTTAAACCAGGCGACAAGGTTGAAGAGGATGATGTCCTTGCTGAAGTTCAAAATGATAAAGCAGTTGTTGAGATCCCATCACCAGTTAAAGGTACAGTTACAGAAGTAAATGTAGAAGAGGGAACAGTTGCAACTGTTGGTCAAACGATTATTACTTTTGATGCACCTGGTTACGAAAACCTTAAATTCAAAGGTGATCATGGTGATGATGAGCCTAAGAAGGAAGAAAAAGCTGAAGCTGCACCTGCTGCAGAAGAGAAAGCAGAAGCTCCAGCTGCTGCACCTGCAGAAGTAGAGGTAGATCCTTCTAAGCGTGTTATTGCTATGCCATCTGTACGTAAATATGCTCGTGAAAAAGATGTGGATATTCGTCAAGTTTCAGGTAGCGGTAAAAATGGTCGTGTATTAAAAGAAGATGTTGATTCATTCTTACAAGGTGGAGGAGTTTCTGCACAACCTGAAACTACAGAAGAAGCACCAGCTGCAAAAGAAGAAAAACAAGCTCAACCAGCAGCAGCTCAAGCAATTCCAGAGGGTGAATTCCCAGAGACTCGTGAAAAAATGAGCCCAATCCGTAAAGCAATTGCTAAAGCGATGGTTAACTCAAAACATACTGCTCCACACGTTACTTTAATGGATGAAGTGGATGTAACAAATTTAGTTTCTCATAGAAAACAATTCAAAAATGTTGCAGCAGAGCAAGGTATTAAGTTAACATATTTACCGTACGTAGTGAAAGCTCTTACTTCAGCACTTAAAAAGTATCCTGTACTTAATACTTCACTTGATGACAAAACAGAAGAAGTTGTTCAAAAGCATTATTACAACATTGGTATTGCTGCTGACACTGAAAAAGGTCTTCTAGTACCAGTTGTGAAAAATGCAGAACGCAAATCTGTATTTGAAATTTCTGATGAAATTAACGGACTTGCTACAAAAGCGCGTGAAGGTAAGCTTGCACCAAATGAAATGAAAGGTGCTTCTTGCACAATCACTAACATTGGTTCTGCAGGTGGTCAATGGTTCACTCCAGTAATTAACCACCCAGAGGTTGCTATTCTAGGTATTGGACGAATTGCAGAAAAACCTGTTGTTCGTGATGGAGAGATTGTTGTAGCTCCGGTTCTTGCTTTATCATTAAGCTTTGATCACAGAATGATTGATGGTGCTACAGCTCAAAATGCTCTTAACCACATCAAGCGTTTACTTAACGATCCACAATTAATTTTAATGGAGGCGTAATCGATGGTAGTAGGAGATTTCCCAATTGAAACAGATACTCTTGTCATAGGAGCAGGCCCAGGCGGATACGTTGCAGCGATCCGCGCTGCACAACTAGGACAAAAAGTAACAGTAGTTGAAAAAGCAACACTTGGAGGGGTTTGTTTAAACGTTGGTTGTATTCCTTCAAAAGCGCTAATCTCTGCTGGTCACCGTTATGAAGAAGCTAGACACTCTGAAGATATGGGTATTAAAGCTGAAAACGTAACTGTTGACTTTTCAAAAGTTCAAGAATTTAAACAAGGTGTTGTGAAAAAATTAACTGGCGGTGTAGCTGGATTACTTAAAGGTAATAAAGTTGACGTAGTTAGTGGTGAAGCTTACTTCGTAGATAATGAAACAGTAAAAGTTATGGACGAAACGTCTTCACAAACTTACAAATTTAAAAATGTTATTATCGCAACTGGTTCACGTCCGATTGAAATCCCAGCTTTCAAATACTCTAAGCGTGTATTAGATTCTACAGGTGCATTAAACCTTCAAGAAATCCCTAATAAGCTTGTTGTAATTGGTGGAGGATATATCGGAACTGAGCTTGGTACAGCTTACGCAAACTTTGGTACTGAAGTAACGTTTATCGAAGCTGCTGATGAAATTCTTGCTGGCTTTGAAAAACAAATGAGTGCTATTGTAAAACGTAACCTAAAGAAAAAAGGAAATGTTGAAATTCACACAAAAGCAATGGCAAAAGGTGTGGAAGAAACTGACAATGGTGTTAAAGTAACTTTCGAAGTAAACGGTGAAGAAAAAACAGTTGAAGCTGACTACCTATTAGTTACTGTAGGACGCCGTCCAAACACTGATGAACTTGGTTTAGAGCAAGTAGGTGTGGAAATGACGGACAGAGGAATTATCAAAATTGATAAACAATGCCGTACAAACGTTCCAAACATCTACGCAATCGGTGATATCGTTGAGGGACCTCCTTTAGCTCATAAAGCTTCTTATGAAGGTAAAATTGCTGCAGAAGCAATTGCTGGAGAAAAAGCAGAGATTGATTACTTAGCTATTCCTGCTGTTGTATTCTCTGAGCCAGAATTAGCTTCAGTAGGTTACACAGAAGCTCAAGCAAAAGAAGAAGGTATTGAAGTGAATGCTTCTAAATTCCCATTTGCTGCAAATGGTCGTGCGTTATCACTTAACAATACTGATGGTTTCTTAAAACTTGTAACTCGTAAGGAAGATGGATTAGTAATTGGTGCACAAATCGCTGGACCAAGTGCTTCAGACATGATTTCAGAGTTAGGATTAGCAATTGAAGCTGGTATGACAGCAGAAGATATTGCAATGACAATTCATGCTCACCCAACATTAGGTGAGATCACAATGGAAGCTGCTGAAGTTGCAATTGGTAGCCCAATTCATATTGTGAAATAATAAATAAAGAAAAGGCTGACTACTAGAGTCAGCCTTTTTGCATGTAATTTGTCTATTTCGATAGAGCGCTTGACACAGGCTCTAATATATCTTCTTTTGATACAACGGTTCCTTCGATTTGTACTAAAACTTGTTTCTTATCAATAACAAGCAGGGAAGGAAAAGTTTCGATCTCGAATTGATTATGATCTGTTTTCTCTGAGATTATTTTCATATTCTCAAATTCCTCTGGGAAATTCTTTTTAATGTCTAATAAGGCATCATAATAGACTGCTTCACGTTGAATATTTTCATCATCGGAAAAAAACACTAGTTGTTTGTCTTGGGGTATATCTTCATTTAAGGGACCTTCTGAAAACAACAGATTTTCACATGAAGAAAGAACAATGACTGGTATGATGAAGGCAATAAGTATTGATCTTTTCATCCATGTCCACCTCTTTTTAATAGAATAAAATAGAACGAAATAATTATTTATGACAGAATTTCACTTATAAAATCCAAAAATATGTATCTAAATTAAACACATTTTATCATAATAATTCAATTTTCTTCCTGTTGTCATCTATTTGTTACATAAATGAAAAATATAATGAAGTTTCTATACAAAAAATTAAGATTAAGCTTCAAAATCCCTGAAAGAATCTTATGTTGTTGCATAAGAATTGGTAAAGGGGGGAGGATGAAATGAAAAAAACATGGAGCTTGCTTTCTGTTACTCATCTCCTTTTGTGGAGTAGCTATAGTGTTATAGAATGGCTTTCAAAAAAAGATAGCTTTTTAGCAAAAATGATCTTATTGGTCATGTTTTTCTATCTTTCATATTTAATTGCCTATACTTTAATAAAAGCGAGGAAAAATGCGATATACTTTTCTCTTTTTTCTCTCCTGCTCTTTGCTATTGTCAATCAACTTATTTTTATTGGATTGAAAAAATGAGTACCAAATTGGTACCCATTTTACTTTCTAACCACTTTTTCTTGTTGCAGTGATTTTAATAATGAGAAAACCATTAGGATCATAATCACGGCAAAAGGAAGTGCTGCAATAATCGCTGAAGTTTGTAAAGCGCCTAATCCACCTGACTATAAGAGGATAGCAGCTGAGGCAGATTGGATAACGCCCCAAATGAATTTTATTTTATTTGGCGGATTCAATAAACCGTTTGTGGTTTGCATACCAAGCACAAACGTAGCAGAATCAGCTGATGTAATGAAGAATGTACTAATTAAAAAAATCGCAATAAATGACATGAACGTTCCAAGAGGAAAGTGATCTAATACTGCAAAAAGAGCAACCTCTTTTCCTTGTTCATTTACGATGTCAACGATTGACACATTCTGTAGATAGTCTAGATAAATGGCTGATCCACCAAAAACAGAGAACCAGAGTGCCCCGAAAATGGTTGGGACTGCAAGGACACCGGTGACGAATTCACGGATCGTTCGCCCTCTTGAAATAAAGGTAAATCTATACGACAAATCACGATGTATAAAGGAAATTTCAGAGAAATCTAAAAATAGTTGTTTGTTTGAGAAGGTCTAGTAAGCCTTGAACATCTCTTCATTTACTTTGTAAAAAATATAGACTATTTCATAGTTTTTCTATATTTCTGACACTTGTTACTGTTTTAAATCATAGATTATCACTGTATTTTCTAGAATACGAATGTTGATTGGAGGTTTGATATGTTCCATGAATTCTCATGAAAATTTAGAGGAATATTGGGAGGAGCAGTTTGATAAAGGTGTAGAGTCTTATTACAAGGCAATAAAGGGTGATAAAAAGGCAGGTATTGAGGCACATCGTCTTTTTGAGGAGCTTACAAAAGAAGAGCCCAATAATACAGAATTAATGGCTTATTTTGGATCGGCAAAGGCTTTGCTAGCAAGAGATACATTTGACCTGAGAGAGAAAGGGAAATATGCAAATGAAGGGCTAAAGTTGCTTGATGTGGCGGTTTTAAAAGATCCCTCTAATGCATTAATTCGAACATTACGAGGTAATGTTGCCACTAATTTGCCTGAAGGTCGCTTTCATCGAACGGAAACAGCAATTGAGGATTTTGAACGTATTATAAACATGTATGAACGTAATTCTTATGGCATTCCACAAACACTATATATTGAAACAATGGAGAGTTTAATTACTGCATATGAACGTTTAGGTAAGATAGAAGAAGCAACGGAGGTAGTAAATAAATTATTAGATATAGATTCTTCATATAAAATCCCTAAGTTTAATAGCAAAATTAAATCTATACCAGTAGCTAATATAAATGATCCAATTAATGATGAAATTCATTCTTTATATACTATGGCAATTTGTAGTGATGAGGTCTCTTTACTTAAGGTTATGAAAAAAGTCTCACAATTAATGGATAAAGATTCTTCAAATCCAATTTTACAAGCTTATAATGTTCATTTGAACTCAATTAAAGATAGTCATAGTTTTGCCGGTATGGTTGAACTCTTCACTAATGCGTATAAGACTTTAAATCTATTAGATAAGCTTGTAAGTGAATATCCTACACTTTATAAAATAAGATATGTAAGGGCGATGCAAAGTTATCGATTGCCAGAGTTTTTCTTTTTTCGATCTTCAACTGCAGCACGTGATTTTCAATATTTATCAGCTCAGTATGAAAAAAATCCTACTATTTTTTCTTTGGCTATCTATGAAGATATCCTACTTAGGCTTGGAGAATGCTTTGTTCGATTAGATATGGTAGAGGAAGCAGTCAAACAATGGCATAAACTTGTTGAATTTTCATCAAATAAAGAGATTGTTACCAAAGCAAACGAATTAATTAACGTATTTTCATTTGAAGAGCTATTACTTGATGAAATAATTGAAAAACCAAAGGAACAATTATATGAAACTGCATTACAACTTCATGATATTGGTGTAAACGGTAATGAAAAGGCAGCAAAACAATCACTAGCTTTATGGGAATTTATTCAAAAAGAATATAGCAGCTGCCCGGTAGCAAAGTTTTATTATTCTGCATCGTTAACCTTACTAGGTCGATTCTTCTCGGATCCTTATGAGGTCTTTAGTCAATCTATTAAAGGGCTAAAAAAACTAAATACATCTATTCCGATTAATGATCCAAGGTATATTCAACTTCTTTTACATCGAGCCTATATACAATTTAGCCTTCCAGATACGTTCTTTCGTTGTAGTGATCAGATAATTAAGGATTTCGAAGCGGTTATTAAAATGTATCAAAGTAGCTCAGATATTGATATAACCCATAGTCAATATTTAAAGGTATTAGCTGATCTTGGAACTGTTTATGAGAAAAAATATTTTGTTCATAAAGCCAAAAAAATTTGGTCTGAACTTGCTAAGGAAGATGAAGATTTATTTTATTCGGAGTTTTTGACTGAAAAAGGGATACGGATTGAGGATTGATTCTTTGTTTGTTTAACTTGAAAATTAGGAGGCTATGTATGGCTAACAATACAGAATGGAATCTTCGTTTTGATGAGGCTGTTGACCTTTATCATAAAGGTGTAAGGGGAAATAAAAAAGCTGCTCAGCAGGCATATCATTTATTTGCAACGTTAGCAAGTGAAAAACCAAATCACATAGAGTCATTAGGATATTACGGAAGTGCTACAGCACTTTTAGCGAGAGATACCCCAATCCCTAAAGATAAGAAAAAATATGCACTAGAAGGTTTGAGAATGCTAGATCAAGCTGTTTCGAACGAACCAACAAATCATACAATACGTATTCTACGAGGTAATGTATGTGCAAGAATGCCTGAATCAGTTTTTCATCGCACTTCAACTGCGATTGAAGACTTTGAGATGTTAGTGGATGCTTATAAAAAAGACCCAACAGTACTATCGGAAAACACATATCAATCTATATTAAATGAATTGGAAAAAGCAAAAAAGAAAATAAAATATTAGGTTATAAACGTTATAATGTGTCACTCTATTGAAAAAAAGAGTGACCTTTTTTCATCTGAAACTTTATTGGATTAAAATTGTTACTTAAGCGTTTATAATCACCTTATTAAGATTATATGTATTCTCCTCTAACTAAAAATATACTTCATATTAACAAATGCTTAAAATAACTAATAAATAAATGTGTTATACAATTAACTATTGACTATTCAAATGTGACATATTATTATGGATGTAACAAGTTAATTAAACGCTTTCAGAGATAAGGAGAATTAAAGAGTTTTAATTATCTAGAGTGAAAAGGGGTATGGAGATGGGAACAATCGTATGTCAGCACTGCAGCTCTACAATCGGTCATGTAGAAGGAGAAAAAGTGACAATTTTATATGGTAAATGTAGTCATAATGATTGTTGTAGCCAAAACCAGCAACGAAGCTCAGTAAAGGTCAAGTAAAAGGGGTTAAATATAAAAGGTAAGACCGACTATGAATGATAATTCAGTACTGGAGAATTGTACTGAAAAAATTAGCTCAAGTACTTGTATAGGTACTTGAGCTTTGTTTTGTACGATCAGAAAGTTAAGATATTATGGATGTGGATAAGAAAAGCTAAGGCTTTCGTTTGGGCTACCTGCTAAGCTTTTCTTATCTAACAAACGTTTTAGAATTCCCAAAAAGGGAGGGGATTTTTATCTAATTGCTCTGTGTTCTTTTATCACTCGTATTTTGTTAAGTGTAGGATCCTCTGGACCTTGAACTGGTAAACCTACTTCCAAGTTTTTCTTAATATATGTTAAATTTTCTTCAGTAATGATTTCCCCTGGTATAAAAATTGGTATACCTGGAGGGTAGACCATGATAAACTCAGCAATAATTCTACCTGCGGATTCTTCAAAGGACACAATTTCAGTTTCTGAATAAAATGCATCTCTCGGTGTGAGCGCAAGTACTGGAATATCAGGTAATAAAATGCGTTCTTTTACATCATTTTGCTCTTTCATTGCCTTAAATTCTGAAGATAGCTCACTCAATGCTTTAATCAATGTATCAACATCATTTTTAGTATCTCCAGGTGTAATAATACAAAGGATATTGTACAAATCAGATAATTCTACCTCAATTAGGTATTTTTCTCGAAGCCATTTTTCAACGTCATAGCCCGTAATACCAAGTTCATAAACTGGAATAATTAATTTTGTTGGGTCGTAATCAAATGTTGCTTTAGTACCTATTATTTCTTTACCTATACAAGATATGTTAGGAATTTCGTTTATTTTATCTCTCGTATAATTTGCCAACTCAATCGTTTTCTGAATAAGTTCATGTCCTTCAGTTGCCAATCGTTTTCTTGCAACATCAAGTGAAGCAAGAAGCAAGTACGAAGTTGAGGTGGTTGTCATCATACTTAAAATGGATTGAACACGTTGTGGTGATACAAGTCCTTCTCTTACATTTAATACAGAGCTTTGAGTCATTGAACCACCTAGTTTATGAACACTAGTCGCGGCCATATCGGCACCTGCTTGCATCGCACTTAAAGGTAAATCTTCATGAAAATGTATATGCACCCCATGTGCCTCATCAACTAAGACTGGAACTGAGTAGGAATGAGCAATTTCAACGATTTTCTTTAAATCAGCAGAAATCCCAAAATAAGTAGGATTTATTACAAGTACACCTTTTGCGTCAGGATGTTGTTCAAGTGCTTTCTCAACAGCTTCTGTTGTTATACCGTGAGAAATGCCGAGTTTTTTATCAATTTCAGGATGTATGAAAATAGGAGTTGCACCAGAAAAGACAATGGCAGACATAACGGATTTATGAACATTCCTAGGAACGATAATCTTATCTCCAGGCCCACAAACAGTCATAACCATTGTCATAATGGCACCACTCGTTCCTTGAACAGAGAAAAATGTATGATCTGCACCAAATGCTTCCGCTGCTAGGTCTTGAGCTCTTTTTATCATACCTTTAGGGGCATGGAGGTCATCTAAAGGTCCGATATTAATTAGATCAATTGATAAGGCATTATCACCAATGAATTGTCTAAATTCAGGATCAATCCCCGCTCCTTTTTTATGTCCTGGAATATGAAACTGAATAGGGTCTTTTTTTGCATGTTCAATTAAACCAGTGAACAATGGTGTTTCTTTTTGTGACAAAGTTGTTCCCACCTTCTTTTTTGAAAGATATTATTGCGTTTTTTATGACATCAAAAGCAACGGATGATGTTTAGTGTCTATGTATGAGATCCGATACTTTTAAGTTTTACTTGTATTACATAAGTTTATGTCGAAATCTGCCTTATTATTAGACATAAAACAAGTGAATTATATCGCTATCAATAAACTCAGTCAACAGAAAAGATTAAATTTCAAAAGATAGAAGGGAGATATTAGCAAGACTAGAATAGTTATGTAATAAAGGAGGGGTAGAAATGAATTGGAGAACAAGAGTAACTGATGTTTTGGGGATTCAATATCCAATTATACAGGGAGGCTTAGCGTATTTAGCCTATTCTGATTTAGCTGCTGCAGTTTCAAATGCTGGTGGATTGGGGCAAATTACAGCTATGTCACTTGGAACAGCTGATGCACTTCGTAATGAAATTAAAAAGATACGTGATAAAACATCAAAACCGTTTGGAGTGAATTTTGCTATCGGTCAACACGGGCAGGGGTATGAAGAACTAGTACAAGTAGCAATTGAGGAAAATGTCCCAGTGATCTCAATGACAGGTGGAAACCCTAGTCCTATTTTTGATTTACTTAAAGGAACGGAAATAAAAAAACTGGTCTTAGTAGCAGCAAAACGGCAGGCTATCAAAGCTGAAGAGTTGGGTGCAGATGCTGTAATGGTAGTAGGACAAGAAGGCGGGGGACATCTTGGAAGAACAGATGTAGGAACTATGGTGTTAATCCCTCAAGTAGTTGATGCTGTCAATATACCGGTTATTGCTTCAGGTGGTATTGCTGATGGCAGAGGGCTAATGGCTGCTTTAAGCCTAGGAGCTGATGGAATTGAAATGGGCACTAGATTTATTGCTACGAAAGAATGTGTTCATGCACACCCTGTTTATAAGAAAGCATTAATTGATGGAGATGAAAACAGCACAGTTGTTATTAAAAGATCAATTGGAGCACCTGCGCGGGCAATTGCTAATGAATGGACAGACAAAATCTTAGAAATCGAAAAGAATTCTGGTGGGTATGAAGAATTAAAAGCTTACATTAGTGGGGTAGCTAACAAAAAATACATATATGATGGTAAGATAAATGATGGGTTCGCATGGGCAGGACAAGTAATGGGATTAATATCAGACATACCTTCTGTCCTAGAGCTAGTAACCCGGATTATTACAGATGCGGAAACAATCCGTAAAGAATGGACATAATGTTAATAGACATAGTGGAAGTGAGGCGTTAAACATGGAATATCAGTATCCTATTTCTTTAGACTGGAACACAGAAGAAACAGTTGATGTTATTCATTTTTTTGAATGTATCGAAAAAGCATATGAAAATGGAATTGATCGGACAAAACTAATGACAGCATATCGAAGATTTAAAGAGATCGTGCCAAGCAAGGCAGAGGAAAAGACAATATGCAATGAATTTGAAGAAGTGAGCGGTTATTCATCCTATCGCGTGATCAAAAAAGCAAAAGATGCTGAAGAAGTTCATTTGGTGAAAATGTAGGAAACTAAACGTCCAAAGTAGTAAAAGCACTTTGGACGTTTTATTATTATAAATCATTTGTTTTTTTATTTATCGAAAGACAGCTTATAAAGAGGAATAAGTGTCTCGTATGTTTCACGAATAACTTCATATAACTTATCTCCGTCTCGTACAATTGGGTCTTGTGCTCGGAAATGACGACCAATAAGAAATTCCGCTTTTTTTACATCTCTAAATCTTTCTAAAGATTTTTTTAAATCAGCCTCATGAAGTGGCTTAGCATCTTTTTTTGTGTGATCTAAAGAAACATAGTATTCTTCAGGTGTAATTTCTACAACTTTATCTAGATGCTCTAAGAAGTTTTTTGCAATTTTTTCCTTGTTTGGTAATTCGTAAATAAATGCCAACCAAATAAAAAGATGGTCATCAAATAATCCAACCTGAAAGTGAGGGTGCTGTTTATATCCACGTTTATTATCTGCAATAGCCAACCATGTGTCTTTAGGTGGATTTACCGTTCTTCTTGCATGTTTTGCTATATGTAAAAACATTTCCTTTTGTAGCAAAGAAGCAAGATCATCTGTTAAAGCTTGTCCTAACTCATGGAATTTTGGTTGGATGCGTCCTCGAATTGCTTCCATCCGTTCATCCAAACCATCTATTGTAAATGTTTCAAAATCTTCGTTCGTAAACCCATTAAACTTCATCGATCAAAGTTCCTCCTAGTTTATATCTAATTTTAATTTATAATTATTATAAACAATTCCCTTCCTTTTTCCTAGTTATATGACTTCTTTAAGTTTACCTTAAAAACAATTGATTATTTACTAGTTAAAACTACCCGAACGTACATTCTTGATACTCTCATTTTTAAGTTTCAAAAAAAAATTTAGTGGTATAGATTAGGTAAATACACAATTTTGTCTAATTGGTTCCAACTTTTTTTACGACCACATATTATATAAAAAAACTATTAAAACATTAAATGATTCTTTGAAATCGCTTTGATGGTTACCTTGTTATAAAAAAGATGAAATGAAAGGGGCGGTAAAAAGTGAAACAAATAGTTAAAACGAGTGGTCAGAAAATGATTAACAATCGTATTGGGGTGTTAAGACTCGAACTCGATTACGAATTAGCCTCCCTTTACGAAGCTATGCAGAATAAAGATCAAAAGAAAAAAATAGAGTGTAAACAAAAATTGGAAAAGTTAAGAAAAGAGTGGATGAAACTTCAAGCTTAGTAGAGAAGAATATCTACAAACGAACCTTAGGTTAGGTTCGTTTTTATCTGCGCGACAAAGTGTCAGATACTTGATTTCCATTAATTCCATACAGTATGCTTAATATAGAAATGGTGATTTATTACATAGAAATGAGGTTGCTTAATGACGAACTGGAAGGAATTAGATCAAAGGGCAAAACAGTGGGTGGAAGAAGCCGGTGAATTAATTAGAAACTCTTTTGATTCTGCCCTTTCTATACAGTACAAGTCAAACCCAAATGATTTGGTTACAAATATGGATAAAGAAGTAGAACAATATTTAATCAGTAAAATTCAAGAAACCTACCCTGACCACAAAATCCTTGGTGAAGAAGGGTATGGTGATAAGGTAGAAAGCTTAGACGGAGTCGTGTGGATTATTGATCCAATTGATGGAACAATGAATTTTGTTCATCAGCAAAGAAACTTTGCTATATCTGTAGGCGTATATGGAGATGGTATTGGATACATAGGGTTGATCTATGATGTTGTACATAAAGAGCTTTATCATGCTTTTAGAGGAGAGGGAGCTTATATGAATGAGTTACCTTTGCCTAAACTTGATGAAGTGAAAATCGAGCAAGCTATATTAAGTGTAAGTCCGATGTGGGTAACAGAGAATAAACGGTTCGATCATCAATTAATTACACCGATTGTTAAAAGGGTACGTGGTACAAGATCATATGGATCAGCAGCACTTGAATGTGCATATGTTGCAGCCGGCCGTTTAGATGCTTATATGACAATGAGATTGGCACCGTGGGACTTCGCAGCAGGCTTAGTTCTGCTAGAGGAAGTTGGTGCAAATGCGTCAACATTATCAGGAGAAAAGCTTGATCTATTAAATAAGAATAGCTTTTTTATTGGCGAACAATCATTACATCAATATATCCTTAAAGAATTTTTGGTAAAATGACAAAATTAAAATCTCGAATACTTGAGACGAGTGATCATCCATTTTTCATGGATTTAATTAGGACAAGTCTAGAATGGCAAGAGGAAGAATGTAAAGCAGAAGACCTTACTGAATACCTATCATCATACAAAATGTTCAATGGTGAATGGAGGGTATGGTTGGATGAAAATCACCTATTGGGTGTATCATATGTTCTGGAATGGGCTCCATCTAACGAGAAACCTTGGATTGGTACGATTATTGTTCATGAAAACTTTAGAGGAAAAGGATATGGAAGAGCAATACTGAATGAGATCGGAATGGTTTTAAGTGATAACGGACATAAAGCAGTATTTGCGGGGTGTCCTATTCAGAGGGATTCCTGGCTTCTATTTCTTGGGAAATGTGGATTTGAGCAATTTAAGGTTGAAGAGGACGATACATCTCATAAAAAATTTATGATCTCTGTTAAGCCGTTATAAAGAAAACTCGCCGAAAATGGCGAGTTTTCTTTAACGTTTAGAGAAAAGTAGAGGATCTTATATTAATCCTTTTTCTCTCATTCTTTTTTTCATAATAAACCCTGCAGCCATTACAGCATTAAGACCAATAATGGCCAAAATAATTCCTAGGATGCTTCGTTCACCAACAGCCACTCCAATTCCAATCATAAAAAGGGCTGCTAATACAGCTAATACAAGAAAAATCCATTTACCTTGTTTCATTAAAAATGACAGCTCCCAACCATGGCTTTGCCTAATTTTTGTTCCATTCTTATAGTTTACTTAAAATCTTTCAGCTTTTCTAGATTGTTTATGGTATAATATCGAAGGTGATTTTGAAATAATGATAGTATTAACTCAGAATACTACAGGAATGAGCCTTTTAATTAGGTAACACCTCATTCTTGGTTATTATATATTTTTAGGAGATGAAATTGTGAAACTTCGAAATGATATTCGCAACATTGCTATTATTGCCCACGTTGACCATGGTAAAACGACTTTGGTTGACCAACTTTTACATCAGTCTGGAACATTCCGTACGAACGAGCAAGTTGCTGAACGTGCAATGGATTCAAACGACCTTGAGCGTGAGCGTGGAATTACAATTCTTGCTAAGAACACAGCTATAAACTATAAAGACAAACGTATTAACATTATGGATACACCAGGGCATGCTGACTTCGGTGGAGAAGTTGAACGTATTATGAAAATGGTTGATGGCGTATTGCTTGTTGTTGATGCTTATGAAGGGTGTATGCCACAAACGCGCTTCGTATTAAAGAAAGCATTAGAGCAAAACTTAACACCGATTGTTGTAGTAAACAAGATTGACCGTGATTTTGCACGTCCATCAGAAGTAGTCGATGAAGTTTTAGATTTATTCATCGAGCTTGATGCAAACGAAGATCAATTAGAATTCCCAGTGGTATTTGCTTCTGCTATTAATGGTACAGCAAGTACAAGTCCTGATCCGGCTGAACAAGAAGAAAATATGGCTTCATTATTTGATGCAATTGTAGATCATATTCCTGCACCAGTCGATAACAAAGAAGAGCCTCTTCAATTCCAAGTAGCATTGTTAGATTACAATGACTACGTAGGACGTATCGGGATTGGACGCGTGTTCCGTGGAACAATGAAGGTTGGACAACAGGTTTCATTAATGAAAGTTGATGGTTCAATTAAAAACTTCCGTGTATCAAAGATTTTTGGTTTCCAAGGATTAAAACGTGTTGAAGTTGAACAAGCTGTCGCAGGGGACCTTGTTGCAGTATCAGGTATGGAAGATATCAATGTTGGTGAAACAGTATGTCCAGCTGAACATCAGGAAGCACTTCCTATTCTACGTATAGATGAGCCTACATTACAAATGACATTTGCTGTAAATAACAGTCCGTTTGCAGGTCGTGAAGGTAAATTTGTCACAGCACGTAAAATTGAAGAACGTTTGTTAGCTCAATTGCAAACAGATGTAAGCTTACGTGTTGATCCAACAGATTCACCAGATGCGTGGGTTGTTTCCGGCCGTGGAGAGCTTCATTTATCAATCTTAATTGAAAACATGCGTCGTGAAGGATATGAATTACAAGTATCCAAACCAGAGGTTATTGTTAAGGAAATTGATGGAGTAAGATGTGAACCAGTAGAACGTGTACAAATTGACGTTCCAGAAGAGCACACTGGTTCTGTTATGGAATCTATTGGAGCTCGTAAAGGTGAAATGCTTGACATGATAAATAACGGTAATGGTCAAGTACGTTTAATATTTAATGTACCAGCTCGAGGATTAATTGGATATTCAACAGAGTTTATGTCTTTAACTCGTGGATTCGGTATTATTAACCACACATTTGACAGCTACCAGCCAATGCAACCTGGTAAAGTAGGGGGACGTCGTCAAGGTGTTCTTGTTTCAATGGAGAATGGCAAGTCTACAACTTACGGTATTCAAGGTGTTGAGGACCGTGGAGTGATCTTCGTTGAAGCTGGTGTGGATGTGTATGAAGGTATGATTGTTGGAGAACACACTCGTGAAAATGACCTAGTTGTTAACATTTGTAAGATGAAACAACAAACAAATATTCGTTCTGCTACTAAAGATCAAACAAGTACAATGAAAAAACCTCGTATTATGTCATTAGAAGAAGCCCTTGAGTATTTAAATGATGATGAATATTGCGAGTTAACTCCTGAATCGATCAGATTGAGAAAGAAAATTCTTGATAAAAATGAACGTGAAAAAGCAGCTAAAAAGAAAAAACTAGCTGGAATGTAATTGGAAAGCTAATTTGAATAGGCTGATTCTATTGTATAGAATCAGCCTATTCACTTAAAGTAATGTTCATAGTTTAATTTGTGGATGAATGGTAACCTGACTTACCTAGCTCCAATTTACTAAAAAAATGGAACAATTTATGTGTTAGTATATAATTAGAGTTTTGTCCACAGTAAGTAACTAGCAAGTAAACTTGTGAGGAGGGGACATGATGGATGTTTCAGAAAGACTTTCGTTTTTTCCTAGCCTGTACCAAGTTGTCGATAATCCGAAGCTTGGGATGTGGATGTTATACTTAACAATCTTATTTTTATCGATTCTTGTATATAAACTTGGGTTTGCTAAAAAACTCCCAATTTTAAAATCGGCTGTTATTTATACCTTTTTAGCCTTTGGTTGTACGGTATTAACGTTTTTAGGGATCTTTTTACCAGTTGCAGAAGGATTAGTGGTTGCAGCACTTATTTTAATTATTTACAAAATCAGGCTATATCAGTCAAAAAAACAAGAAGCAGAAGAAGCAAAATAAAGGTTCTGACCAAAGTCAGAACCTTTATTTTTTAGTTGATTTAGAAAAAAATCGTAGTGGAATTGGTAGGATTAAGGCGTATAGTAAGTGTCCTAGTGTCCACCAAAGTATAGCTGTAAAGTCAAGTATATCTGGTGTTTCTTTTATGGAAAGTATTGTTAAAGGGAAATATAAAAAAACAGTTGGTAAGGTTAGGAAACATGAAAGAAGAACCTGCTGTTTCATCTGTATGAGCTTAAGGGAATGAGTAAAAAAAACAAAGATTACCCCGATTATAACAGATACTGCTAGATGAATAATAAATTCTAAGATTTCAGGAATATAACCAATATAAATAAAATCAATATTTAATAATAGTGTGTAAACCTTTAGTTTTGTTAATGTTTCGACTAATTTTAAAAACAAGCCCAATACCGTTCCGCTTATAAGTCCGGTAACGAGCCCTTGAAGTATTCTCACCAGGTGTCTTCTGTCTTTTTATCTTGATAAAGTCGAAACTTACCAGTTGCAATTCGCTCATTTGTTTTTTCTGTAATTCTGTTTTGACAAGGATTACACATATATGTATGAATTGGACGATTTCTAAGTCGTTTTGCAACTAATGTTTCATCGTCAATGTTTTCCACTGTATCACAAATAACACACTTAACTCTCATTTGGCACCTCTTTATTATTTAATATCTTTTTACTAATTCTATTGGTCATATTATAACATAAGCCTTTAAAAGAATTGAGAAGGAATGTTTTTAGTTGGAACATTTTAGAAAAAAAGGTATGATATTTCTATATAAAATGGAAAGGGAGGATTCAGATGGCTAATAAAGTTGAACCAGTGTTAATTGAGCCCTTATTTAATGCTTTGCAACAAGAGCGGTATGTAACTTTGGCAACAATTGATTATGAAACGGGTTCTCCAAACATAAGTGCCATTTCTTGGGTTTTTGCTCCGGAAACTAACCGGATTTTTTTAGCAATAGATCAACGTTCACGAATCATTGATAATATAAAGAAACATCCTGCAGTTGTTTTAAATTTAATAGCTAACGAATCTACATACTCCATTAACGGAAATGCACATCTTAAAGGAGAAAGGTTGGAAGAAGTTCCGTTGAAACTTGCTTTAATTGAAATATCGATAATTGAAGTTCGTGATGTTATGTTCTATGGTTCAAAGATTTCAGCCGAACCACAATATGAAAAAACATATGATGAAAAAGCGGCGTCTAAGTTAGATAAACAAGTATTAGATGCTTTAAAAAATCATGCTTGAAAAGTGAATATCTTATAGTCGTATTTAGGAAAAAGACTGCTTGAAACAAGATGATCCCTAACATAGCTAACACGAATTAGGTATTCATAAATTGTTCCAGGCAGTCTTTTTATATTAACAAAGTAACTGATTTACTTATCGTTTAAATGACCATTCGATTGATCTTGCTGTTCTTTTTCTAACGACTTTTCTTCTTGCTCATTTAGTTGATTCTTACTTTGCTCTGTTGGTTGTTTTTGTTGGTTATCTAAGATTTCAGCCGGTACTTCTGGTACGACACGTCCAACAATGGCTGCTAACTCGTCTAAGATACCCACAATTGGTCGTCCTTCCTGAATTTCGTTGGCCATTTCACGTAGTCTAACGTTTGTATCTGCATCTGCAATGACGATTGCTCTTGCTCCATATGGATCATGCATTAAGCTTTCAGCAACTGTATATTTTATTGATTCTACTTTATTACGATCAAGTTTTGAATTAACGTCAATACCTACAACTGCAAATTGTCCAAGCACAACAGCTGTTGCATCGTTAACTTCAGGTATTTGATTGGCAAGCTCCACAAGATGCTTTGAGATTTCTTGTCCTGTTTTACGATCCACATGCTGTTCTACGCTGTTCTTAACATTTATTTGTGTTTCGTTTCCGTCATTGTTTTGCGTATCATTAGCACCTTGGTCTTGATTGCAACCGGTTATGATGAGGAACGATAACAAAAGAATTGTAATGAATTTCATGAGATCACTCCTTATGATTTTTTTAAATATTCATGTTAATCTTTCCTGGTTTTTGATCCTTTTTTCCTTTAGTGTGTTTCACTAAGGAGTCTTTCCGTACACCACTTTTAACTCAGCTGATATACACCGAAATGTTTATTGATTTTACATCCGAATTTAAGTTGAAAAGAAGTTTTTTTACTGCTTTTTAATTTTATTGTCTAATAAACCTTCTATCTTTATTCATTCTTTCATATATTTTAGCAACGCTTCATTCACAGCTTGACTTTTTTTCACCACCTAATTGTTTAAACTCCATAAAAAAATAGGAACGGAGTAGGAGGCGGAGGTTTGAGGAAGATTTATGTTCTAGACACAAATGTATTATTGCAAGATCCGAATTCAATTTTTTCCTTTGAAGAAAATGAAGTAGTTATTCCAGCAGTGGTTTTAGAAGAGGTTGATTCAAAGAAGCGGTATATGGATGAAATAGGAAGAAATGCAAGGCAAGTTTCAAAACTGATTGATCAGCTTAGAGAAACAGGCAAACTTCATGAGAAAATTCCTTTACCCAATGGTGGGTCATTAAGGATAGAATTAAATCATCGGTCTTTTCACCAATTACAAGAAATTTTTGTTGAAAAAACAAATGATAACCGAATACTTGCAGTGGCAAAGAATTTATCATTAGAGGAACAGACGAAAGAAAATGGCCGAGCAGTAATATTAGTGAGTAAGGACACACTCGTTCGAGTAAAGGCTGATGCGATTGGTTTAATTGCTGAGGATTTTTTAAGTGATCGAGTAGTAGAAATCGATCACATCTATTCAGGCTTTCTCGACATGTATATTAGTAATGAAAATTTAAATCGTTTTTATGAAAAAAATGAATTGATATTATCAGAAATAACGGATCATCCTTTTTATCCAAATCAATTTGTGATCATGAAAGATGCACTTGGAGGTTCGTCCTCTGCAATTGGTAAGGTAGATCATTCAGGTAAGAAAATTCAAAGACTAGTATTCGACCATGATCACATTTGGGGAATCAAACCTAGAAATGTACAACAAACGATGGCTATGGAGCTTTTACTTAGAACGGACTTGCCTTTAGTTACACTAATTGGTAAAGCAGGAACTGGAAAAACATTACTTGCTTTAGCGGCAGGTCTTATGCAAACTGAAGATCTTGGTTCTTACAAAAAGTTACTTGTTGCAAGACCGATCGTGCCTGTTGGAAAAGATTTAGGATTTTTACCTGGTGAGAAAGAAGAAAAGCTTAGACCGTGGATGCAGCCAATATTTGATAACCTTGAATATCTCTTTAATACAAAAAAGCCAGGTGAGCTTGATGCTATATTAGCTGGAATGGGATCAATTGAAGTAGAAGCTTTAACGTATATTCGTGGAAGAAGTATACCTGAACAAATTATTATTATTGATGAAGCACAAAATTTAACAAAACATGAAGTGAAAACCATTCTTACGCGTGTTGGAGAGAGAAGTAAAATTGTTTTAATGGGAGATCCTGAACAAATAGATCATCCTTATTTAGATGAATATAATAATGGACTAACTTATGTTGTGGAAAAGTTTAAAGATCAGCCTATAGCTGGTCATGTAAGGCTGGTAAAAGGAGAAAGGTCTGGGTTGGCTCAGCTTGCAGCTGACATACTATAGTGATGGACAATTAGTGAAATCGAAAAGGGCTTTAATGAGCCCTTTTCGTAACTAATTAAGAAACAATGATTTCTTTTACATGCGTTATTGGTGAATCGATATTTGATCCATTGCCATAATAAACGTGAATTGGACCATCTTCCTTAAGAGGTTTTCCTTTCTTGCTAAAACCTAATATCATCTCTGATGCATCTTCAAGTGGAACGATGTATTTCTGGTCTTTTGTAATAAATTGAACCTCTTTTGCATCATCTTGGAACTCGGCATTTTGAAGGAAGGGTTTAAAAGGAATTCCGAAGGTTCCGTTCAAAATTTTCTCTCTCTCATATGTACGTTCTGTCTTAAGTGTTGGAGGGTAAATAGCTCCTTCGCGAATTTCACGTTCCCAGTGTTTAGATACCGCTTTCGTGTACTCTTCTAACTCATCTTTTGATTCCTGTTCCGTATGAAAATAAGTTGTCAAATCAACTTTTCTATCATCGAAAATCCAAACACCTGGATCTAAGGTAATTTGATAATTTACCTTTCCTTTTATAATAATAATTGAATTCATTATGAACACCCCTTTACAACGCTAGTATAAGCTTTTATGGAAAATTTGTCACATGTTAAGATAGCATCCTTTTTTAAACGAAGTTCACAAATAATTCCATTTCAGAAGAGAGATCATTAGTTTAAAAAGTACATTAGCTTTAGCCTATCAAAATCTAATTCCATTATGATAATTTTTAAGAATTAACAAATAGGCTTAAATTTTAGAGGATTATTTAATCTTTAGTCTGTTTGTCCTTGCTTTTTTCCTTCAATGGATTTAATATTAATACATAGAATAGGGTAATCGCTCGGAAACGGAGGGATTAAATTGGCGTCTGAGATTGCTGTTAATCATCGAGAAAAGGCACTTGCGGTACTTAAGGCAGATGCTGATAAAATCATGAAATTAATCAAGGTTCAAATGGATAATTTAACGATGCCTCAATGTCCACTTTATGAAGAGGTTTTAGATACACAAATGTTTGGTTTATCTAGGGAAATAGACTTCGCTGTAAGGCTTGGTTTAGTTGAGGAACGTGAAGGAAAAGAACTTCTTGATTCGCTTGAAAGAGAGTTGTCTGCATTACACGATGCATTTACAACAAAATAGTTGACTAAAAACTCAAACTCACACATAATAGTTTGAGTTTTTTTAGTTTATTGATAAAAATATAACGATTTTAAAGGATTTTCCTCTACAAAAAGCGAAGATATAGTAAAATAAAGGTACAACTAGATTTACTTCATGTTTTTAAGTAAGGAAGAGATAATTATGATGAAAAAAATAATAAAATCATATGATTATTCATTAATATTAGCTGTTATCCTGTTATGTTCATTTGGACTAGTTATGGTTTATAGTTCTAGTATGATCACAGCAGTTGCACGATATGGCTTTGAGCCAGATCATTTTTTCCAAAGGCAAAAAATGGCTCTAATTGGAGGAGGTCTTGCATTTATTGTAATGATGATTTTTCCTTACAGAGCATTTTTAAATAGTAAAATTTTAAAATTTATTGTCTTTGGTTCAATTGGCCTCTTAGTCTCCTTATTTTTTATCGGGCATGTAGCCGGTAACGCTCAAAGTTGGATCAAGTTAGGTGGTTTCAGCCTTCAGCCTGGTGAGTTTGTGAAGCTAAGTGTAATCATTTATCTTGCAGCTGTTTATGATAAGAAACAGTCTTATATAGATGAATTTGGACGAGGTGTTCTTCCTCCGCTTATTTTCACAGGACTTATTTGCTTTTTTGTTGTCATTCAACCTGACTTTGGAACTGCTTTTATAATCGGGATGATTGCTATTTGTATGATTGTCTGCTCAGGAATGGCGATAAAAAGTATGTTAAAGCTAATATCTCTTTTAGGGTTATTTGGTTTATTGATGCTACCGTTTATCGTACTTAAAGGGTTTTTTAGTGATGAACAGATGAGTCGTTTTACTGGTGTGCTAGATCCTTTCGGAACCGAAGGGGGAGCAGGATATCAACTTGTGAATTCTCTTTATGCAATTGGTTCTGGTGGCTTAACAGGATTAGGATTGGGACAAAGTGTTCAAAAGTATGGATACTTACCTGAATCACATACTGATTTTATTATGTCTATCATTGCTGAAGAATTAGGAATCTTTGGAGTCCTATTTGTATTGATTCTACTAGCTTTTATTGTAATAAAAGGGTTTTATATTGCTAGGAAATGTCAAGATCCTTTTGGTACCTTGCTTGCCGTTGGCATCTCAAGTATGATTGCCATTCAATCTATGATTAATTTAGGCGGCTTAACGGGATTACTACCGATTACAGGTGTTCCATTACCGTTTATAAGTTATGGAGGTTCTTCTATTCTTTTGCTCCTTATCTCTATGGGGCTACTTATAAATGTATCAATGTTTACAACATATCGCGATACGTATAAGAAGCCTGTGAAAATGGATAATCAACCATTACAAGAAGTTCAGCCTATTCAACCAACAACAAAGAATACTTCAATAAGATAAAATTACTTAAAATACCCCTCAGTCACAAATGTTTGTCTGAAGGGTATTTTATTTATATTATACATATACCTACCTACTGTGTTTGTTTAAAAGGCCAAATAGTCAGTGAATTTTTGTATAACATTTTTCTTTAATGTGTTATACTAATCAACAAACTAATTGTTTGTTTTAGGAGGGGAAGTTTGTTAATGGGTACATTGAATAAGCTTTTAGTTGCAAACAGAGGGGAAATCGCAATAAGGGTGTTCCGGGCATGCACAGAGTTGAATATTAGAACAGTAGCGATTTATTCGAAAGAAGATACCGGGTCTTACCATCGCTATAAAGCTGATGAAGCTTATTTAGTAGGAGAAGGAAAGAAACCAATTGATGCCTATCTTGATATTGAAGGAATCATTGAGATCGCAAAAAATAATCAGGTTGATGCCATACATCCAGGTTATGGTTTTTTATCTGAGAATATTCATTTTGCTAGAAGATGTGAGGAAGAGGGAATCATTTTTGTAGGACCTAAATCTGAGCATTTAGATATGTTTGGAGATAAGGTAAAGGCAAGAAAACAGGCAGAACTAGCAAATATACCTGTTATTCCGGGGAGTGATGGTCCTGTAGCAAGCCTTGATGAAGTGATTGAATTTGGAGATACATACGGTTATCCTTTTATGATTAAGGCTTCACTTGGTGGAGGCGGAAGAGGGATGAGGATTGTAAGAAGTAAAGAAAGCTTACAAGAATCATATGAACGTGCAAAATCTGAAGCAAAAGCAGCTTTTGGTAATGATGAGGTTTATGTAGAAAAATTTATTGAGAATCCTAAACATATTGAAGTTCAAATATTCGGAGATCATGATGGGAATACTGTTCACCTTTATGAAAGAGATTGTTCTGTCCAGAGACGTCATCAAAAGGTTGTTGAGGTAGCACCTAGTGTTTCTTTATCAGAGGACCTACGTATTAGAATTTGTGATGATGCTGTAAAGCTTATGGATAATGTAAAATATTTAAATGCAGGAACAGTTGAATTTTTAGTTTCAGGAGATCACTATTATTTTATTGAAGTAAATCCACGTGTTCAGGTTGAACATACGATAACCGAAATGATAACAGGGATCGATATTGTTCAAACTCAAATTCTGATAGCTCAGGGCCATAATCTAGCAAGTAAAGAGATTGGTATTCTATCTCAAGATCAAATTAAAGTAAATGGATATGCAATTCAATCTAGGGTTACGACAGAAGACCCTTTAAATAACTTTATGCCCGATACCGGTAAAATTATGGCCTACCGATCAGGTGGCGGCTTTGGTGTTCGATTAGATGCAGGAAATGGGTTTCAAGGGGCTGTTATTACTCCTCATTATGATTCATTACTAGTAAAGCTGTCGACTTGGGCTTTAACATTTGAGCAAGCTGCATCTAAAATGGTCAGAAATTTAAGGGAATTTAGAATAAGAGGGATTAAAACAAATATTCCTTTCTTAGAAAATGTAGTAAAGCATGAGGATTTCTTAAGTGGAAAATATAATACATCCTTTATTGACTCATCACCTGAGTTATTCGTTTTTCCAAAAAGGAAAGACAGGGGAACAAAAATGCTTTCATACATTGGAACTGTTACTGTAAATGGATTCCCAGGAATAGATAAACAAAAGAAGCCAGTGTTTGAGAAGCCTGTTGTTCCAAAAGTAAAGTACTCTGAACAAAGAGTAAATGGAACGAAACAGATTTTGGACCAACAAGGTGCTTCAGGGCTTGTTAAGTGGATAAAGGATCAAAATCAAGTACTGTTAACTGATACAACATTTAGGGATGGACACCAATCCTTACTTGCAACACGAGTGCGAACAAATGACTTGAAGAATATAGCAGAACCTACTTCGCATCTGTTACCTCATTTATTTTCATTAGAAATGTGGGGAGGGGCAACTTTTGATGTTTCTTACCGCTTTTTAAAAGAAGATCCGTGGGATCGTTTATTAACAATTCGTGAAAAAGTGCCGAATGTATTATTACAAATGCTACTACGAGCATCAAATGCAGTTGGATATAAAAATTATCCTGATAATGTCATAAAGGAATTTGTTGAAAAATCAGCATATGCTGGTATTGACGTTTTTAGAATTTTTGACAGCTTGAACTGGGTTAAAGGAATGACATTGGCAATTGATGAGGTAGGTAAATCCGGAAAAATTGCTGAAGCTGCTATTTGCTATACAGGAGATATATTGGATTCAAGTAGACCTAAATATAATTTAGAATACTATAAAAACATAGCAAAAGAGCTTGAGCAAGCTGGTGCACATATCCTAGCGATTAAGGATATGGCAGGTTTACTTAAACCTAAAGCAGCTTATGAACTCATATCTACTCTTAAAGATGCAGTTGATCTTCCAATCCATCTTCATACCCATGATACAAGTGGTAATGGAATTTTCACCTATTCAAAAGCGATTGAGGCTGGAGTGGATATAGTTGATGTAGCCGTAAGTTCAATGGCGGGGCTTACCTCACAGCCTAGTGCGAATTCCCTCTATTATGCACTAGAAGGATATGAGCGACAACCAAATATAGATATACAGTCATTAGAACAGCTTTCACAATATTGGGAGAATGTTAGAAAATATTATGTTAACTTTGAAAGTGGTATGAATGCACCACATTCAGAAATTTATATGCATGAGATGCCAGGAGGACAATATAGTAATCTTAGGCAGCAAGCAAAGGCTGTTGGATTAGGTGATGAATGGGATAAAGTAAAAGAGATGTACCGAAGAGTGAATGATCTATTCGGAGACATAGTTAAAGTTACCCCTTCGTCAAAGGTTGTTGGCGACATGGCATTATTTATGGTTCAAAATAAACTAAATGAAGATGATATTTTTGAAAAGGGAGAAACACTGGATTTTCCAGATTCAGTTATTGAATTGTTTGAGGGGTATTTAGGGCAACCGCACGGAGGGTTTCCTAAAGAATTACAACGAATTATTTTAAAAGGTCGCACGCCTATTACAGAACGACCTGGTGAAAAACTTGAACCTGTAAATTTTCAAGCTATGAAAGAAGAGCTATTTCATAGTTTAGGGAGACCTGTAACTAATTTTGAACTAATTGCTAATGCTCTTTACCCAAAAGTCTTTTCCGAATATATTAAAACATGCGACATGTATGGTGATATTTCCGTCCTTGATACCCCGACTTTTTTATATGGAATGAGATTGGGTGAGGAGATAGAGGTTGAAATTGAACAAGGTAAAACATTAATAGTGAAACTCGTTTCAATTGGTGAACCTCAAGCTGATGGACATAGAATTGTCTATTTTGAATTGAATGGTCAGCCCCGTGAAGTGATGATTAAAGACGATAACATTCAATCTACGGTAGTATCAAAGCTTAAGGCTGATAAAAGCAACGGAGACCATATTGGTGCGACCATGCCAGGAACAGTTATTAAGGTGTTAGTTGAAAAAGGTGAAAAAGTGAACAAAGGGGATCATTTAATCATTACTGAAGCTATGAAAATGGAAACTACAGTTCAAGCTCCCTTTACAGGAGTTGTAAAAGATATTCATGTTTCTAATGGTGAGGGAATTCAATCTGGTGATCTGTTAATAGAAATTTCTAAAGGTTAATCTACCAATACTTTAGAGAAAATAAAAAAAGAGGCGAAAGCCTCTTTTTTATTTGGAAAATGATTGTTCAGTTGTTGAACTAACCTCAGTATTTAAATTACTACGACTAACTAATAAAAGAAAATAGCTGAATAGGCCAAACAAACAGGAAATTATAAGTGCATGAGCTAACGATACAAAAAGATTTAACCCTGATAAAACAACAAATGCTCCGGATGTTACCTGCATACATACTAAAATAAAGGCAATCATCCAACCTTTATAAATAATTTTTTGATGTTTGTGATACTTAAATGCGCGCCATGCGGTATATGCTATCCAAATAAAAATAATGCCTGCAGCCATTCGGTGGCCCATTTGAATCCATTCATGAAGTGTAGTCGGCAGTCCACCTGCTCGTCCGCTGCACATCGGCCATTCTGGACAGGCTAGACTTGCACCTTTATGTCTAACATATGCGCCAGTGTAAACGACAACATATGAGTAGACGATAATGCCCACCATATGAAATTTCATAGTCTTATCAATTATTAATGTCTTTGAGTCAAATTTCTTATCAACTTCAAATATTAACAGTGTTAATAACAAAACAGATGCAAAGGAAATAAGCGATATACCGAAATGAAGAGCAAGAACGGCATCTGATTGGCCCCACATAACAGCAGCAGCCCCAATTAAGGCCTGCAATACTAGAAAAAACACTGATAGTATAGCTAAGAACTTCGTTTCTCTTATATGACCTATTTGTTTCCAAGACCATATTGAGAGAATTAACACAGCTATACCAGCAAGTCCACTAACCAAACGATGACTAAGTTCCACAACGAGTTCAAAAGTAATTTCACTCGGTACAAACTCGCCATGACATAGCGGCCAAGAATCTCCACATCCTGCACCTGACTCAGTTTTCGTAACAAGAGCTCCGCCAATTAAAACACACAACATAATCACTGTTGTCAAAACGGCGAACCATTTAAGAGCACGTTGCAACATGTTCACCTACTTAAGTATAGTCAATTGAGATTAATAATAGAAAAAAATACTCCACCGTATCGTACACAATGTACAAGAAAAAGACAATAAATAACGTAAAATGTTCACAAAGTTCTTAAGTTTTATGAAAAGGGTGTCAAATATAGTTTTCATACAATTTATTGATCCGTTAAAGGGGTTGAATGTGTATTAGGAGTTTGCTAGAAATAAAATGTACCTTTATTTTTATTACAATAACTATTTTTTCCTAAGAATTGAAATGGAAATTATGATAAAATAGGAAGGCTTGGTATAGTAGTATAGTTCAAGGGGATGTATCCCTTCACAATTTCGACAAAAATACTTCATAAATTATTCACAATTTAAGAAAGAATTATGTTTTAATATCAAGTAGACCGTTTTTAAATGTTTATTTTTTTAGTATGATAAGATATAGAAAATTAGCAGGTTGCAACCGCCTTCATCTTACTTCTCTTAACTATGTTATCATATGTAATAGAAGAGACTGCTTATTTCAAAAGCAAGTATTTTAAAGACAGGTGAAGGAATTTGAAATAGCCTAATGACATTAGGTTATATTGGGTAAGGAGGTAATGAATTGGCAGATACAAAAGTCTTGGATGAGGCTGCCATTAAGCATCATTCAAATGATATACGTGAGACGACACTCTGGAAGGATTTCCTTTCATTAATTAAAGTAGGGATTGTTAATTCAAATGCAATAACTACCTTTACTGGTATTTGGCTTGCTCTTTACTTTAGTGGTAAAGGATTTCTAGCTAATATTGATGTCGTACTATTTACATTACTTGGTTCTTCATTAGTAATCGCTGGATCCTGTGCAATTAATAATTACTATGACAGAGATATTGATCATTTAATGGAAAGAACAAAGGAGCGTCCAACTGTTACTGGAAAAATGAATCCAATGCATGCATTGTGGATTGGAATCTTTCTGTTAACTGTAGGATTTGCATTAATGCTTATGACAACGATCACTGCGACAATTATTTCGTTGGTAGGGGTTGTTACTTATATCTTTTTGTATACAATGTGGTCAAAGCGCTTATATACCATTAATACTGTTATTGGAAGTGTTTCAGGTGCTGTTCCACCTTTAATTGGATGGGCGGCAATTGACTCTAACTTAAGTGTTATGGCATGGGTACTATTTTTAATTATGTTCATTTGGCAACCACCACATTTTTTAGCTTTAGCAATGAGAAGAACAGAAGAGTATCGAGCTGCTAATATTCCAATGCTTCCTGTTGTTCATGGATTTGATGTTACGAAACGTCAAATTATGGTATGGGTTACATGTTTAATACCTTTGCCGTTTTACCTATATGAGCTTGGGGTGGGATTTTTAATTCTAGCAACCGCTCTTAATATTGGGTGGGTAATAATTGGAATCAAAGGCTTTAAAAATAAAGAAATTGAAATGAAATGGGCAACAAAAATGTTTGTCTATTCAATTAACTACTTAACGATTTTGTTTGTATCAATGGTGTTATTCACCATTATCTAATTGTGAAATTCTTTCTTAAAAAGAATTTATTTATACAAGAGTTCCTGTAAAAATTGATAGGACTTTAAATTACTGAAAGAGGGGTTTGATTTGGCTATGAGAAAATGGCTGACAAAATGGCGTCTGTTTTCACTTTTCGCAGTTATGACGCTTGTCTTAGCCGGCTGCGGTGAACCGTTTCTTTCCACGCTTAAACCTGCTGGTGAAGTAGCGGATATGCAGTACGACATCATGGTATTAAGTACTTTAGTTATGGTCGTCGTTATTGCAATCGTAACGGTAATCTTCATTTATGTTGTAATGAAATTCCGTAGAAGCAAAACGGGAGAAGACAACATTCCTGTACAAGTTGAAGGGAATCATAAGCTAGAAATCATTTGGACTGTTATTCCTATTTTGTTACTTCTTGTCTTAGCTGTGCCTGTGGTATCTGCAACATTTAAACTTGCAGAGGTGGATGCTATCGATGACGAGAATCGAAAACCAGAAGACGCGATCGTGGTAAATGTTCGTGCAAATCTATACTGGTGGGAATTTGAATATCCTGATTACGGAGTAATTACGAGTCAAGATTTAGTCGTTCCAACTGATGAGAAAGTTTACTTTAACTTAATTGCTTCAGATGTTAAGCACTCATTCTGGATTCCATCAATTGGTGGTAAGATGGATACGAACGTAGACAATGTAAACCAAATGTGGTTAAAGTTTGATTCAGCAAGAGCTGACCAAGCTGGTGAGTATTTCTATGGTAAATGTGCTGAACTTTGTGGACCTTCACACGGATTAATGGACTTTAAAGTAAAAGCTATTTCCAGAGACGAATTTGACCAATGGATCTCTGGCATGGAAAATGCTAAAGCCGTTGCATCAACTGATTTAGCAAAACAAGGTGAGCAATTATTCGAAGAAAAAGGATGTATTGCTTGTCATGCTGTTTCTCCTACTGATGAGAGACCAGCAGCTGCAAGAACTGCTCCAAACTTAGCAACATTTGGAGAGCGTGCTCGTGTAGCAGGTGTTCTTGAACACAATGCTAAGACCGTTCGTGCCTGGTTAGAAGATCCTGAAGCTTACAAGCCAGGAAATAAAATGACTGGTACTTATCCAGAATTGAATGATCAAGAGTTGGATGCTCTAACTGAATATTTAATGGGACTTAAAGTCTCAAGTAATTAATTAAGAGCTAAATGAAAAGGGAGGTAACACTGTGAGCACGTTAACTCAGAAAAAAGGGGTCGGCGCTGTTCTTTGGGACTATCTCACAACGGTAGACCATAAGAAAATCGCTATCCTTTACCTGATATCCGGTGGCTTCTTCTTCCTTGTTGGTGGATTAGAAGCAATGATGATCCGCATTCAGCTAGCCGTTCCGAACAATGATTTTGTTAGTGCTGGTTTATACAATGAAGTGTTAACAATGCACGGAACGACAATGATATTTTTAGCTGCAATGCCTTTATTATTCGCATTAATGAATGCGGTTGTACCATTACAAATTGGTGCTCGTGACGTAGCATTTCCATTCTTAAACTCTTTAGGTTTTTGGTTATTCTTCTTTGGTGGAGTATTCTTAAACTTAAGTTGGTTTTTAGGAGGAGCACCTGACGCAGGTTGGACGTCATATGCATCTTTAGCGTTAGAATCACCAGGACATGGTGTTGATTTTTACTTATTAGGTTTACAGGTTTCAGGTCTAGGTACGTTGATAGCTGGGATTAACTTCCTAGTAACGATCATTAACATGCGTGCACCTGGAATGACTTACATGCGTATGCCATTATTTACATGGACTACATTTGTAGCTTCTGCACTTATTTTATTTGCTTTCCCTGCATTAACAGTAGGATTAGCATTTCTAATGTTTGATCGTTTATTTGGTACTGCTTTCTTTAACCCTGCTTTAGGCGGTAACACAGTAATTTTCGAACATATTTTCTGGATTTTTGGACACCCTGAAGTATATATCTTAGTATTACCTGCTTTCGGTATTTTCTCAGATATTCTTCCGGTTTTCGCAAGAAAGCGTTTGTTCGGATATTCATCAATGGTATTTGCGACCGTTTTAATTGGTTTCCTTGGGTTCATGGTATGGGCTCACCATATGTTTACAACTGGTTTAGGACCAATTGCAAATGCTATTTTCGCGGTAGCTACTATGGCAATCGCTGTACCAACAGGTATTAAAATTTTCAACTGGCTATTTACAATTTGGGGAGGATCTATTAAATTTACGTCCCCGATGGTATGGTCTGTAGCATTTATTCCTACATTCGTTATGGGTGGAGTAACAGGTGTAATGCTTGCTATGGCTGCAGCTGACTATCAATACCATGATAGTTACTTTGTAGTAGCTCACTTCCACTATGTAATTGTAGGTGGGGTAGTATTCTCATTATTTGCTGGTGCTATTTACTGGTGGCCAACAATGTTTGGTAAATTGTTAAACGAAAAGTTAAACATGGTAATCTTTGTTTTATTCTTTACTGGTTTCCATTTAACTTTCTTTATCCAACATTTCTTAGGCTTAATGGGTATGCCGCGTCGTGTATTCACATTCTTACCTGGTCAAGGCTTAGATACAGGAAACTTTATTAGTACAATCGGTGCTTTCTTAATGGCAGCTGGAACAATTCTTTTACTTATCAATATTGTCTACACGGCAGTAAAAGGTAAAAAAGTTGGCAGAGATCCATGGGGAGACGGTCGTACACTTGAGTGGGCGATTTCATCACCACCACCTGAGTATAACTTTAAACAAACTCCACTTGTTCGTGGATTAGATGCTCTTTGGATTGAGAAGATGGAAGGGAATAAAGAAATGACACCAGCTGAACCACTTGGTGACATTCATATGCCTAACGGATCAATTCTACCGTTTATTATGTCATTTGGATTATTTATTGTATCATTTGGATTAATGTACCGTGAGGATTACAGTTGGGGACTTCCTGCGATAATTGTAGGTTTCATTATTACTTTCGCATGTATGTTCTTACGTTCTGTTATTGATGATCATGGATATCATATCCATAAAGAGGACTTACTTAATGAAGATAAAGGAGGGAAAGCGTAATGGCATCTGTTGAAGAAAAATTAACAGCAGAAAATTTCCCTGCTTCGCCTGAAAAGTCAACCCTTGAAGGCAAAAATAAATTTACTGGCTTTTGGTTATTCCTTGGTGGAGAGACAGTACTCTTTGCAACTCTTTTTGCAACTTTCTTAGCTTTAAGAGAATCTACTGCAGGTGGAGCTACCACACAAGAGTTATTTGAAATTCCTCTTGTATTTGCAGCAACGATGTTACTTTTAACATCAAGTTTAACTAGTGTATATGCAATGTACCATATGAAAAACTTCAATTTTGGTAAAATGCAACTTTGGTTAATCATTACTGTTCTATTAGGATTAGCATTCTTGATTTTAGAAATTTATGAGTTTAATCATTATGTACACGAATTTGAATTCACAATTACTAGTAGTGCACTTGGGTCTTCTTTCTACACGCTAGTAGGAACACACGGACTTCACGTTGGTTTTGGTCTATTATGGATTACTACCTTAATTGTTCGAAATGCAAAACGTGGTTTAAGTTTGTATAATGCACCTAAATATTATGTTGCAAGTTTATATTGGCACTTTATTGATGTTGTTTGGGTGTTCATTTTCACTGTTGTATACTTAATGGGAATGGTGGGATAAACTGATGGCAAATAATCATAATTCAACAAACCCTAAAGTAGACCTTGCTTATCGTCGTAAAAAAAATGCAGAGGATATGAAACATCAGGTTGTAACATTTGCCATGATGATTTTCTTAACAATCGTTGCATTTATTGCTGTAGGATATGATGGAATTGCTGAATGGTTCAAGATTCCTTTTATCATTACGCTTGCAGTGATTCAAGTCATTTTTCAGCTTTACTACTTTATGCATATGAGTCATAAAGGACATGAAACTCCAGCATTATTTCTTTTTTCAGGTGTAGGAGTAGCTGGCTTAACAGTTTTAGCTTTCGTTACGATCATTTGGTGGTAATGAAAACAATGAAGAGCAATTGGCATTTATGCTGATTGCTCTTTCTTTATCCATTAATAGTTAAAACCCCCATCTGGACTGAATATAATTGGTTAGATGTATTATAAATCGCCTTAATAGAGAAGGTATATAGATAAATATCATGCTCTCTTAGAGTGTTATCAATAATAAACCTCAATGTATTTGTCATAGAACGTTCATTGATACGCTATGAACTAAAAGTGTATAATAAATGCTGAAAGACTAGCTTAAGGAGCTGACTTAAAGATGAGCTTTGATATATTTGGATTTCGTGCCTTATGGAGTCCGTATTTTTTCATTGTTTTACTTTTGATTGTAGCCATCTATTTTTTGATAATTGGACCCTGGCGAACTAAGTTTGAAGATAGTTCTCCTGTTTCAAATAAACAAAAAGTACTTTTTGTCACGGCTATACTGTTTCTCTATATTAGTAAAGGAAGTCCAGTTGATCTTCTTGGTCACATTATGTTTAGTGCACATATGACACAGATGGCAATATTATATTTAGTTGTACCCCCGTTTCTTATTTTGGGAGTACCGGATTGGTTATGGAGATCAATATTATATCGTCCAGTAATAAAGCCTATAATGAAAGTGTTAACGAATCCAATCATAGCTTTGATTGTATTCAATGGAGTTTTCTCACTTTATCATGTTCCGTTAGTTTTTGATTTTGTGAAAACTGATTCATTGTATCACGCGATCATGACGACAGCTATTTTTATCGGTGCTATGTGTATGTGGTGGCCATTATTAAATACATTATCAGATTGGAAATCGCTTACAGGTATAAAAAAAGTAGGATATATTTTTGCTGATGGAGTCTTATTAACACCTGCATGTGCACTTATTATTTTTGCTAATGACCCACTTTATTTAACTTATTCCGAGCCTCAAGCATGGATTAATGCATTACAATTATGTGTTCCAGCTGATATGTTAGCTGGATTAAATCTTACTGGTCCTGATATGTTTAATACATTACCACTTGTTGAGGATCAACAGCTTGGTGGAGTGTTAATGAAAATCATCCAAGAAATTGTTTATGGGACAATTCTTGCTTATATCTTTTTTAAATGGGCAGGTAGCGAGAGACGAAAAGATGAACTTGAATTGAAAAAGAACTTGTCTCCAGAGCCAGTAAAATAATATATGAATGATTGTAGGCTGACAGCTGACATCTTATATCCGTCAGCCTTACATAAGTATTTTAAGTTATAAGAGAGGAAGAGCCATGAATACATCATTACCGATTTTACCAACAATAAGTACGTCCTTTATCGTGATTAGTGCGATTTTTGTAGCAATTGGTTGGTACCTAATTAAACAACGAAAAATTGAAGCACATATGAAGGTAATGTTTTTAGCAGCCATATCAGCTATCATTTTCTTTGTTATATATGCTTCCCGCACAATTTTTATCGGCAATACTGCTTTCGGTGGTCCAGATGAGTTAAAGATTTATTATACAATTTTTCTTATCTTCCATATAACATTAGCAACGGTTGGAGCTGTACTAGGTATTATTTCTTTAATTACTGGTTACAAAAAAAACTATGCGAAACATCGAAAACTTGGTCCGATAACAAGTATTGTTTGGTTTTTTACAGCCATTACGGGAGTTGCAGTTTATTTACTTTTATATGTTTTTTATCACGGTGGAGAAACAACGTCAGTCATTAAAGCAATCTTAGGGTTTTAAACATATTTTAAGGGTGGGTTAGAATAAAATGTTCTAAACCGCCTTTTTTTATTGTTTTGAAACAAGAAAAGTATTGCGAAGGTACCATATATGATAAGTGCTGTAATTCACTTAGGTATTTACTTCTTTTCATGATGTTAAAATCAATCAGAGGGGAGAGAATGGCTTGATTGAAATTTTAACAAACCGGTTAATGATTGTTCCTTGTTCACTTGATATTGCTAAATCATTAGTATTTCATAGAAAAGAATTAGATAAACGTTCACCCATTGAAATCCCAAAAAGCTGGCCATCTTCTTATGTACGAGGATTTTTACCTTTCTATATTGAAAGTTTAGAAAAGAAGGAAAAAGAATCTGAATGTGGATTGTGGATGATTATTATGTATGAAGATAAGAAAATTATTGGTGATATCTTAATGCAAGGAAACCCTTCTAAAGAAGGAAAAGTTCATCTTTGTTATCATGTTGAAGATAAGACATTAGATGAAACAATTGCATATGAAGCAGTTGATGCTTTTATTGATTGGCTAACGTATCAAATGTCTGTTAAGAAGGTTGTTATGGAGTGTGAAATGAATGAAAAACATTCGGTTAGACTATTTGAAAAGCTCGGTTTTATCTGCAAAGAAAAAGAAGGGCAGTTTTTAATGTGGGAAATTCAAAAAGATGAATAAACTTTAAGTTCTGCGTGAAATAGGCTTTCAAATGCTCTTTCTATTTCATCTATCTTAAAGGAGATTTTTATAAACTACATAATCATGGGGTAGTTTAGAGTCCTCTGTTATAATAAGTCCTAGATTCAGTTTGTTTTTTTAGAAAATGAAAAGACAAAGCCATTCATAAACTAAAAGAAAAGTTGATTACGAATAAAACAAAAAAGAAAGAGCACTGGCTCTTTCTTTTTATAATTTAAATTTAATTTTGATTAAACCTGCTTCTCTTGCTGAATTGTAAACTATTAAGATCATTGGTCCAATGAAAAATCCGAGTACACCAAATAATTTTAACCCTAAATACATGGAAATTAATGTGGCAAGAGGAGATAATCCAATATGAGTTCCCATAACTTTAGGTTCAATTGTTCTTCTAATAACTAAAAGGATTATCGTTAAAACACCGAGTTTTGCTGCTATTGCCATATCACCAGTAACTAAATGATATAGAGTCCATGGTCCCATAATAATAATGGATCCTATTAATGGGATTACATCAATGATCCAGATAATTAAAGACATAATTAGTGCAATTTCAGGTGCAATAAACAATAAACCAATTAAAGATGCAACAAAAATAATAATACTAACTAAAAATTGTGCTTTGATAAATCCCATCACAACGTATGTTAAGCGGGAAATCATGAAAGTCACTTTTTCAGCTGTTTTATCAGTTAAATAAGAGTATGCTTTTGTTTTTAATCGAGGTAACTCCAGCATAAATAAAAAAAGAGCAATTAAATAAACAATTAAATTTACTAAATAGTTTGGTATGTTTGTAAAAATTGTCTTTACATTCTCAATGTTTACATAGCTAGTTAGTTCTAATCTGGTTTTTTGTAAAAAGCTTGTTACTTGGTTACTAACCTCTTCAACAAAGATTGGTGGAAGATCTTGAGCAGTATTTGAAATATCATCTTCAAAGCTTTCCCAAACCTTTGTAATCTCATTTATATAGGATGGAGCATTATCTGCTATCTGAACAACCTCTCCAACTACCTTTGTGGTTAAGATATAACCACTAACACTTATGAGAATTAGAAATAACAAAAACACTATTAAAACTGATAAGTGTCTGTTTAATGTTCCTCTCCTCTGAAGCAATCGGATAGCTGGTTCAAGAAAAAGGGCAGTAATAAAAGCGACAATCAGTGGAACAGAAATTGGTAGAATGTAAAATAGGATAACACCTACAATAATAATTGATGCAATTGTTAAGAGAATTCTTTTGTTTAAAATAGTGGTCAAATTTGTGCCCCTTTCTAAGAAACATTTCTTATCTCATTATAGTACGAAACTCGGTGAAAACAAAGAATTTTCAATCGCTTTAAAGTTGCAATAAAACGTTTGAAAGTTTATTTTCAAGGTTTAAAAAATTGGTAGGAATGGGAGGAAATCTTTAGTCAAGATATCCATAGTTAAAGTTGTAGCTATAAAGTAAATGTTAATTCATGCAAAAATAAAAAAGCATGGACTAGTCCGGTGCTTTTTTATTTTTGCATGTTTATTTAAGCTTACTGAACCTTTTTTAGTTCTTCAGATAATCTTTTTAATAGACTTTTACTAGTATCGACTACAGCTGATGGAAATTCTTCTCCTTCTCCGTACTCAACACCGTGAGGATAGTAATGCTTTCCTAAAAGAGGAGTAATAAGCTTCATAACAGCATGACGTCCTCCAACATCTCCTTCAACAGCATAAGCAGGAACACGTAGATAGTAGATATCCCCTTTAGCTTCAATCTTACGATCGTAGGTAGCACGCTCATAATCCCATTGTCCTGCTCTTACTAACCCAAGATCGTCCATTATCTCATCTAAACGTGCAAGATCTATTGTAATTCCCTCTAAACCAGTGCCTTCCATTTTCATATGTAATTCCCTCCTAAAGCCTTTTCACGTTATTTATTATAGCTTAAAACAACACAAAAGTTAAAGTGAAACTTTATCTCATTCATAGTTAGTTGAACTTATTAAAAAAATATTATTGGAAAAAATATAGAAAAAAGGAGGTATATACATGAGTTTACAATTCACTCATCGTAATATTCTACTATTTATCATGATTTGTATTTTGTTATCTCCTCTTCAAGTGAGAGCAGAGGAAGTTAGTCACACAGTCAAAAAAGGGGAAACGCTATGGAGTATTGCTCAATCTTATCAGGTCGGATTATCAGAAATTCTTGCCTCGAACAACCATATAGATAATCCTCATTTAATTTTCCCAGGACAGAAGCTACATATTCCGCAATTAAACGAAATTAAATTAATAGAAAAACAAGTAATTACATTAACAAACCTAGAAAGGAAGTATGCTGGTCTCCCACCATTAAAGATCAATTGGGAGCTTTCCAGGGTTGCAAGATATAAATCAAAGGACATGAAAGAGTTAAACTATTTTAGCCATGATTCACCAACCTACGGCTCTCCATTTACGATGATTAATAACTTTAAAATTCCTTTTCGAACAGCAGCAGAAAACTTAGCAGCAGGTCAGAGAACCCCAAAAGAAGTAGTAAATGCATGGATGAACAGTCAGGGACATCGTGCTAATATACTTAAAAAGGAAGTTTCGGAGATCGGAGTAGGGTATGTTAATGGAGGTGAGTATGGCCACTATTGGACACAAATGTTTATTAGTCGATAAAGTATTATATAATTTATTTGTAACAACTTTCTTACTAATTATTTGATACAATTAAAGTTATCAAAAAGTTTTAACATTAAGTTTGCAGGGTAATAATGATAAGACAGTTTGGGGCTTCTAAAATATTAGTGCATACTTGTTCATTTAAAGTAGAAAGAGAATAACAAGTATGTTGTCTCATATAATGAAAGAAATGGGAGAAGCATAAGGAGGAGGTTTTTTCACTGCGTATACTGATTCGGAGTATTTTAATTTTTTGTATTATTTTTGTTAGCTATACGTTATTTTTTCATTATGGAAAATATACTCCAAAGGAACAACTTAAAGAAGAGAACGTTCAAATAGTAAATGAAGAATCTACGAATTCTAAAAAACAAGTTGCTGAAGGTGAAACTTTTCCAAATGAGGGGATATTGTCATTTATGGAGAAGTCATCTGAAGAAATCACTGCTATATTAGGTGAGCCTGACCGTATTGATCCCTCAGCTTATGATTATGATTGGTGGATTTACGAACAAGAAAACAATCAATATATTCAAGTGGGAGTTTTAAATCAAAGGGTCGTATCAGTTTATGGAATTGGAAAAGGATTAAACGCTAAACCGTTTGTGATTGGACAACCTATTCAAGAAGTCTTTAAAATACAACCTGTTTCATCTAGTTTATCACTAGAGTTTGAAGGTAATTCATATCGATTTGAATTTTCGGAGGAAGATATGAACACCAGACCAACAGTAAAAATAGGTGATGTGTTTGTGCAATTATATATTGATAAATTTGACGGGATTTTATCAAGCATTCGGGTGGTAGATGCTGAGACATTTATTAAACAACGCTCTTATGAGGTTACATACAGAGGTGAGCTCATTGAAGCAAAAGAAATAAGTGAAGATAAATGGGAAAAGATTGAAACTGGTGCTGAACAACAGATCTTGTCAATAACGAATATGTTAAGAGCAAGGCATGGTTTATCAGCTGTTCAGTGGCATGAAGATACGTCAAAGGTTGCTTTTTTACATAGTAAAGATATGAAAGAGAATGAGTATTTTTCACATGAATCGCCAACAGAAGGTACTCTTGTTAATCGTCTTGCTCAATTGGATATCAAGTATCAGATGGCAGGCGAAAACATAGCTGCTCAATATGTAGATGCTATTGCAGCAAGTGAGGGGTGGCTAAACAGTAAAGGTCATCGTGATACTATGCTTAATGAGGAATTTACACACTTAGGAGTTGGAGTAGACGGTCTTTATTATACACAGAATTTTATTACTACTTGGGATATAAACCAATAAACATAGTAACAAGCAAGACCCTTTCTCTTTATTGGAAAGGGTCTTGTTTAAATTAATTTACTTTACGATACGCTCTTCTTTCAGCATAGCTTATGCAAAGTGCGCATATAAAAATCTTTTGACCAATATCATTGAGATAATATAAACCTTTGTTATTCTTCTTATTACACATTCTACATTGCTTTTTTAAAAAGTACTTTTTCATCTCACTCACCCGCATTACGATCTATTAATGATAAAAAAACTTGCCGTACTATGTGCAATTAATGTACCGTCGTCACGAAAAACTTTTCCTTCCGTAACAACCGTTTTATTACCTTTATGAATCATCCCGGCAACACAAGACAGTTCCTTACCAACCCCTGGAGCCACATAATTAATTTTAATTTCGGTTGTAACCGCTGCTTTGTCAGGAGGTAGGATATGATGGACAAGTCCTCCCATAGCTGAGTCTAATAAAGTAGCGGTTATTCCGCCATGTACAATATTAAGTGCATTCTGAATAATTGGTGTGTTGGGAATTGTAAGTTTAAATTCATGTTCCTTGTACTCGCCTTCAGCATGGAGAAGTGCACCTATGTAGGAACCTTTTTCATGAAATTGCTTTTTCTTCAGTCCATTAAGTAGAAGTTCTAAAACATATTGATCCTCTTCATTTGCATTTTGTAAAACCTCTGAACTTAATTTTAATAATTCATCCTTTGTCATACTGTTACCCTCTCCTTTTTAGATAGTGATATTTTACCAAAAATTTCTTACATTTAGTTATTTTTCTAATAATAAATAGACTTGCTTTGTGTTATTTTTTCTAAATATGGGCGAACAGTCTAATGGTTTTTTAATAAGATATTATAGGCAAATGTATCAATGAGGTGAGAAAAATGACATCCAAAAAAACGCATCCATCTGTTCAACAGTTTAAGGAATTTGTTAAAAAACATCCCAAACTTGTTCAGGAAGTCCGAAAGGGTAATAAAGAGTGGCAGGAAGTGTTTGAAGATTGGTATTTACTTGGAGAAAATGATATTGTTTGGAAACAGTATAAAGGAGATCAGACAGAGGATTCTTCTGAAAAGGAAACAAAAAGTAAATCTGACTTTATGACACAAATATTTTCAGCTGTTAAGCAAATGGATATGGATACTGTAAACCATCATATTAACAACATGAGTAGTACTATTTCTACCATTCAAGGTCTTTTCGATCAGTTTGGTGGTTCAAAAGGTTCTAATCAAAAGTCTGCAACAGCAAGTCAGCATCCCTTTTCATTCAGAAAGGATTAGTGACTAAATCGTGACTCCGAATGGAGGAGAATGATGAGAAAAGAAGTTCAAGAATATCTATTTACAAATGATGAACGAAAAAAATTTGTACGTGAACAACCATATTGGTATAGGAAACTGTCAAGAAATCCTAATGATATAAACGAAATGGAAATTAGTATGATGAACTATTATCAAAAGACAATTCCTCATAAAGTTCAGCAATTTTCAAACTCGATACAAATGGCTTCGATGATGGTAGCGATGTTTCAATCTATGAGGCAACAAGATTAGAATGGTCATTTACACATACAGGCAAGGTAATTAGGTTATAATTGCCTGCCTGTTCCTTTTATCTCCTTACATAAAGAGACATCTGAAAAGTATTCATGAATTTCTACGCCTCTGTAAACACTAAGAAAAAGGAGGCAGATAGAATGAAGCGTTTTTTTTGTACCGTTTTATTATTAGGTATTGTCACTGGCTGTGTTGAAGATAAACCAAGACCAGAAGGAAACTTAGAGGTCGTACCTCTTCAAGTGGTAAACCATTCCTTCGAGGCAGTGGAAGTTATAAATCAACAGCGTAAAATGAATATATCTGTCAAACATCATATTAGAGATCAAGATGTTTATGTAGAATGTTATATTCCTTCATTTACCTTTAAAGAAAGAGGAGGGAATAAGGTAGACGGTGAGGGTCATTTACAGTTATCTGTTGACGGCAAGGTTGTAGATCATATTCAAACAGCTGCTTTTGTAATTAGAGGATTAGAAAAAGGAACCCACACATTTGAAATAGAGGTTGTTCATAATGATTCTACTAGCTATGAACTAAAAAAATCATGGAATGCTACTATTCAATAAATAAAGGATAATCATGTAAATTTTTTAGATTTCTCATTTGACGATATTCATGTTAGAATGAATATTGGAGGTGCATATACTCTATGTTTGCTACAATTGAGAGCACATTATTAGTAGATCAAGCTGAAGAACTTGCTAACTTGGTACTTCAATCAGAGATTGTTGTGGAGTATCGTCGTAGTTTCAATATATTAAAAAAAGATCAAGAAGCTCAACAACTAATTCAGGAGTTTACTAAAATTAAGGACCTATACGAAGATGTTCAACGTTTCGGTAAATATCATCCTGATTATCGTAAAATTACAAAAGATTTGCGAGATATTAAGCGTGAGGTAGATTTGAATGAAAGTATATCTAATTTTAAAAGAGCTGAGAATGAAGTACAATCTCTTCTAGATGAAATTAGTGTGCAAATCGGTCAAGCTGTTTCCATCCATGTTAAAGTTCCAACAGGTAACCCATTTTTTGAATCAAGTTGTGGCGGGGGATGCGGATCTGGTGGAAGTTGTGGGTGTAAGGTATCCTAAAACGAGTATTACTGCTCGTTTTCTTTTTTTGCTAAAATGTACAGACGATTAAAATAATACAGATTTAACTGATAATTTTTTAAAGATTTATCAAATTAGCTTATACAAATATTGTTTATGAAATGAAAATTTGCTAGACTTTTTATTGGAAATACAGATGTTACTAATGTCTTTTAGATAACCTGAGGGAGACCAGAGTATGTTTGAAAAGCGTCAAGGGATAGTTGTTTGGCTTCATACATTAAAACAATTAAAAATGCTTAGAAAATTTGGGAATGTTCATTATGTTTCAAAGAAATTAAAATACGTTGTCTTGTATTGTAATATGGATGTAACAGAGCAAACGATTCAAAAGCTCTCTTCCTACTCCTTTGTTAAACATGTTGAGCCCTCATACAAACCCTTTCTAAAGCTGGAATTTGAATCAAAAGTTGATAAAGCAAAAGAATATGATTACAAAATTGGCTTGTAGTTATTAAACTACATCCAAGAAAGGCTGACAATAGTGTCAGCCTTTTTCCATATGTTAAAAAGTAAGGTCGTGATCGTAGTGACTAGTTTTAAGTGTGAAGTATATGCTATTGAAGAGGAGGGATAAGATGGTTTAGTCTTAAAATCCCAATCAGATATTGGTAGTAAAGATCCGTTTCATTAAACATACTTGATGGTTTAACATCAAACGAAATAATATTCTTCTGCAATGTTTTAGCCAATTCATTAAATAAATCATATCGTTTGTTTTCTAATAGGTTCGGATTAGGTATCCCTTCCCTGCATATATATAAGGCTTGGAAATTTCCTGGATCAGTAGGTTTCATAATTACCACAACGGAAGTAACATCTTTGTCATTCAATTTTGTATGTAAAGCTAGTAAATGAGTCACTCGATGTTTATTAGCCATTGCTGTTTCAATTAACTCATAAATATCAGAATAACCCTCACCTAATTCAATAAAACGCTGTATCATTAAAAACTTCCCCCTGATAAAAATTTTAACAATATTTCATTTAACCGATCCAACTATACCATGTAAATTGTAAAAAGAGAAGTTTGACAATAGTATATAGATGTTTTCTTGAAAACATGGATGATCGTCGAGTGCTAATCCTAAATCCTTAGTCTAGTATTAAATTTCTAATAAAAAAAACCCTACAGAAATTAAACTGTAGGGTCCCTCAATACCTTTTATACTAAAAGGCTGAAGGCAAAGGGAGAGGAGAAACCGGAGGAAGAACTTATGGGGAAACGTAAGTCTTCTCCGCGGTTGGCAACAACATCAACGAATCGATGTTGTTACTAATCATTATCACCAAATGGTTAATGAGTATACATCATTATGTAATTTTTTCTTAACTTTTTATTCAACTGCAAATCAAATAGAGAAAATTTAAGTATAGGAAACAATATTCATTGAAGAAAATACTACTAATAAGTTTAGATATTGTAACAAACGGAAGGCCTATGGTAGGATTAAGTGAAAACTCTAATAAATCATGTTTTTATCTATATTTATATCATGTAAAATTAAAAAGTAGTGGTGAACGTAATGAGAGTAGTATCTGGAAACTATAAAGGGAGACAGCTTAAAGCTGTACCTGGAACAACAACAAGACCAACAACTGATAAAGTTAAGGAAGCTATTTTTAATATGGTTGGTCCATATTTTGATGGAGGCCTAGCGTTAGATTTATTTGCAGGTAGCGGAGGGTTAGGAATTGAAGCACTTAGTCGGGGAATTGAACGCTGTATCTTTGTTGATCGTGAGCCAAAGGCGATACAAACAATACATAAAAATTTAGAGATTTGTCAAGCTACCGAATTTGAGGTATATCGTAATGATGCAGAAAGAGCATTAAAGGCGATAATTAAAAGGGAGTTACGCTTTCAATTAATCTTATTAGATCCACCGTATAAGCAACAAAAATTGAAAGCGCTTTTAAAAATGATAAGTGAAAATGGCTTATTAGACAAAAACGGTTTTATTGTTACTGAGCATGGTGCTGACATAGTACTTACTAAAGAATTTGAGGAACTTGTTCAAGTTAAACAAGAAACCTATGGTACCAGTTCAATTACCATTTATAGTTATAAGGAAGCGATTGGGGAGGATGAATAAATGGGTAGAATTGCAGTATGTCCAGGTAGTTTTGATCCAATTACTTACGGACATTTAGACATTATCAAAAGAGGAGCAAAAGTATTTGAAGAGGTATATGTTTGTGTCTTAAATAATGCTTCAAAACAACCATTGTTTACAGTGGATGAACGATGTGAGCTTATCCGAGAAGTGACAAAAGAAATGCCGAATGTCATAGTAGAATCATATCGTGGTCTTCTTATTGATTATGCTCGAGAAAAAAATGCACAAGTAATTTTACGCGGCTTACGTGCAGTTTCAGATTTTGAATATGAAATGCAAATTACTTCCATGAACAGAGTATTAGATGAGAATATTGAAACATTCTTCATGATGACAAACAATCAATATTCCTTCCTAAGTTCAAGTATTGTAAAAGAAGTTGCAAAATATAAAGGAAATATTTCTGAATTGGTACCAAAGGCAGTAGAAAAGGCACTTAAAAGTAAATTTGTTAATGAATAAAAGGTGAGGGAGATCCTCACCTTTTTTAGATATTTTGGTTATTTGCTTTATGATAATTTCGTAAAAACGTTCCTTTTTCCATAAAGAATAATATATAGCAGTAAAGACGCTAATGTTATGATGGGGCCAGTATGGATAACTATTTCCCAATAGCTTTTAGCCCATTCAGGTCCATTTGTCATTAAGATAACAGGTAATTCACTTGTATCGTGAGCTTGTAGATTCAAGTACAATGGCTTGAACAACAAGTAAGCAATGAACGAAGAATAGATACCTTGTAGGATTCTAGCGATGAAAAATGGCTTAAATCTAATATCAGTGTCAGCTAAAATACTTGCAACTTGTGCCTGTATTGACAATCCTCCAAAAGCTAAAATAAAGCTTGCAATCATAACTTTATCTAAAAGGCTCGCATTGGTTTCACTCACTAACTGATTGCCTAAAGTAATTTCAAAGATGCCGGTAATAAGAGGGACGCTTAAATCAGTAGCTATGTGAAAAAATGCTAAAAATCCGGAGAAAATAAGACCAATTATCTCCGTAACAGAAATGATGGCTAAAATTTTATTGAATACCGAGAAAAGGATTATAAATCCGCCAATCATTAGTAATGTTTGGATTGATGATATGACGGCATCTCCAAGCATTTTTCCTAATGGCCTGGTTTCACTCACTCTTGTAGCATGCAGCTCCTTAAAAGCAATTGAAAGAGGTAAAAAGAAGGACTTCTTTTTCTTGGGTTGAATGGCTGAATCAGATCCTCCATAAAATCTCATTGTTAATCCAACACCTAAATTCCCTAAATAATGTGATGCAGCTAATAATATACCAAGTGAAGGATTGTCAAAAAAACCAACTGCAACGGCACCGAAAATAAATAAAGGGTTTGATGAACTTGTAAATGATACAAGTCGCTCTGCCTGAATTGTGGTTAGTTGTTTTTCCTGCCTCATTCTTGCCGTAAGCTTTGCCCCAGCTGGATTACCTGAAGCCATCCCCATTGCCCATACAAAACCACCTACACCTGGAACTCGAAAAATCGGTCTCATCAGTGGCTCTAAAAGAACTCCAATAAATTTGACAACACCAAAGCCAATAAGAAGTTCGGAAACAATAAAAAAAGGAAGAAGTGATGGAAAAACGACTTCCCACCAAATTGAAAGTCCCCTTGTTGATGCATCAAGAGACTCCTTAGGATTAAGAATAATGGCAACTGTTAAGCCGCTAATAAAAATAGCTAAGATAATTGTTTTAAGTTTTGAAAGACTCAAAATGTGACGCCTCCTAAATTAAACACACATGTATGAAAATAAGGATCATACAGCTTTTCCAAACAATTGTACAATCCTTACTAATTCAATATACGTGAATAGGTGGACATTTTAGACCATAAGAATGTCATAGGAGCATAAATAAACATCTTAGGTTCACACCATAGTATTTTCTCTAACAGAACTATAACTATAGTCACAAGACCCCGGTGCGTGCAGTATTAAATGTAGCAATTACTACTATTATTTCTCTAAACTTGATGGTAAATCTGTTGCGAAATATACTAATAAGTTAGTCATATATTTTATCTATTCCAGTGGAAAAGGAGGAACTCTCCTTGAAAAAAGAACCCAAAATCGGACTAGCGCTTGGTTCAGGAGGTGCAAGAGGATTTGCTCATTTAGGAGTATTAAAGGTTTTAAGAGAAAATGGTATACCAATCGATTTAATAGCCGGTAGCAGTATGGGAGCTGTCGTTGGAACCTTGTATGCAGCAGGAACGAGTATAGAACGACTTTATCAGTTTGCATTAGCGTTTAAGAGGAAATATTATTTAGATTATACCGTACCTAAAATGGGGTTTATCTCAGGAAATCGTGTAAAAGAGCTAATTCGGTTGTTTACACACCAAAAACACTTTCATCAATTAAATATTCCTGTTGCAGTTGTTGCAACTGATTTATATGATGGGAAAAAGGTTATATTTAAAGAAGGACCAGTTGCAGATGCGGTCCGTGCAAGTATTGCCATACCAGGAATATTTGTCCCTGAAAAGATAGATGGAAGGTTGTTAGTGGACGGTGGAGTGGTTGATCGGGTGCCCGTTTCGGTTGTAAAGGAGATGGGTGCTGATATCGTCATTGCTGTAGATGTGTCACATGTGAAAAAAAATGAAGACATTACATCTATTTTTGATGTTATACTCCAAAGCTTAGATATAATGCAGGATGAACTAGTTCATCACAGGGAGATAGCATCTGATGTGATGATAAGACCACATGTTGAGCAGTATAGTTCAAGAGCATTTACGAATATTAAAGAAATTATTGAGATTGGGGAAACAGAAGCTCAGAAACATGTAGAAAAAATTCAAGATCTTATCGTAAAGTGGAAGGAGACAAATTTTTAATGAAGAATAAATCACTGCTTAGATACAGTCTAATTTTTTTAATTATTATCCTTATCATATCCTTCATTAAACTTCCGTACTACATTACTCAACCCGGTATGGCATCGGAATTGGAGCCGATTATTAAGGTTGAAAATGGTGATGAAAATGAGAAAGGGAGTTTTTCCTTAACAACTGTCCGCTTCGGTAGGGCAAACCCTTTTACATATATATGGGCCAAGCTTCAAGACTACCATTATATTCATCCATTAGAAGATATTAAAAGAGAAGATGAAACAGATAAAGAGTATTTTAACAGACAATTACATATGATGGAGGTTTCACAAGAATCAGCCATAACAATTGCCTATCAAAAAGCAAATAAAAAGGTTGAGTATACATTTCATGGCATTTATGTTGATGGAATAATTAAGGAAATGCCTGCAGGAAGTATATTAGAAGTTGGAGATCGCATATACAAGGTAGATAATAAAGAATTTCAAACAGCTGAAGAATTTATAGAATATGTTAGTCAGAAAAAAGAAGGAGAAGAAGTAACAATTACTTTTGAGCGTGAAGGGAAGCAGGACCAAGCAACGCTGCCTTTAGGATCATTCCCTAATGATCCCGATAAAGTAGGGATTGGAATATCGTTAGTGACAGATCGACAATTAGATGTAGACCCTGATATTGAATTGAAAACTGAGGAAATTGGAGGGCCTTCAGCTGGTCTAATGATGTCGCTAGAAATATATAATCAATTAACAGAAGGTGATTTGACCAAAGGGTATGAAATAGCTGGGACAGGAACAATTAGTTCGACAGGGGAAGTAGGGCCTATTGGTGGTATTTCGCAGAAAATTGTCGCAGCAGATCGACAAGGAATTGACGTATTTTTTGCACCTAATGAAAAAGACAGCCCAACATCAAATTATAAACAAGCCATTGAAACAGGTGAAAACATTCAGACTAAGATGGAAATTATTCCGATAGACACCTTTGATGAAGCAGTAGAATATTTACAAAGCTTAAAGGAGAAAGGATGAATTTTGTCCTTTCTCTTTTTTATAAACATTAATAAACGCTCAGAGCGGAAAAAGAGGTCAACTTAGAATTTGAGATTACAAAAGGTTAAGTTTAAATAATTCTATAGCTATTATCTCACTCTAATAGGTGGAGTTGAGAACTCTTCTTTTAACCGCTTCGTGCGAATTGGTTCATCATAAATCATTTGATAGGCATGTGCAGCTTTAATATCCAAATCCAGCAATGGATGGTCAAAAGAAGTAACTTTAGATATTAGCGGCAGCATTAATTGTTTTTTTATATGACTTAAATAAGCCTGACCTTCTGTAGACATCCCTAGAAGTCTAACATATGGTGATGTTTGGCCTTCATTCATACATTTCATTTGTTCTTTTGTTGTGTTAGTTAATATATGAGTACATAGTCTTTGAAGTCTTGTCCATGTATAGCGTTTTGTTTTTAACGATTCCATAAACTCTTGGAAACTTAAAGCACTTTGAATGCATCTTTTTATTCTATGCTCTAATCCTTCTTCAACTTCGTAGATTGAACCAATTTCCTTGGTTGTCATCGTCATAATCCGATATTTTAATAATTGAAAATAAAGTTCCCAACGGTGTAAGTGATAATCTTTTTTGTTTTCTTGAAGGAGTTGTAAAGTGACTTCAGGTACATAACTTTGAATGTGATGATTTTCTGAAAATAATGCTTTACGAATACTAGTTGCACTTGCAATTGTAGGTGATCGAAACTGCTCATCATGATAACCTGCAGAGGTACGTTTTATTGTTAAAGGCTCTATGTTTGAATGCTGCTTAAGAATTGCGCGAACATAATAAAACCCTAAAATATTGTTAGGTAATGAAAGATCTAATAATTCTTTATCACCGTTCAAATTCTTGTATGCCAGAGTTAATGCATTCGGATAACTAACCCCAGTTTTTACATAATGTTGGATTAAGTCTTCATATTCTGCCTTTGATTGTTCTAGAAAATGATTTGTGGAAATAAAAGGATTGATATCTCCTAATTCACTGCCGAAGCATAAATGATCACAACCTAAAGCATCAAGAATAGATACAGCACCACTAGCAAATGTTTCTGCCTTTTGCGTTGCAAATGCGTAAGGTAATTCTACAACAAGATCAACACCACAATATAAGGCCATTTTTGTACGAGTCCATTTTGATACAATTGCTGGTTCTCCCCTTTGTAGGAAATGACCACTCATTACAGCAATTACAACAGAAGCATTTGACTTTTTAATCGATTCTCTCAAGTGATATAAATGACCATTATGAAATGGATTATATTCAACAACTAGACCTACTACACTCATGTAATCACCACTCTTATTCATTCTATTATTTTCCTATGGGTAATTTTTATAATATTATAGGGTATAAAGAACAATCTATAAACCTTTGGAAGGAAATTATCATCTAAGATAGTCAATAAATCTTACCTATTATTAACGATTTCAGAGTAAGCAATATAATTAAAGGTGAAAATATATAATAAATAATCCTTTAAAAACGAAAAGTAAGCTTGTTATTACAACCCAAAATTTAAATAGGGTATCAACATTATTAAGATGGTTTTGTTTTGAAAATAAAGGTTTATCATGTATACTTACACTGTAAAGAAAAAATATTGACAAATATAATTGCGAAGGCTATAATTACCTTTGTTGCCTTGAGGTGATACGATTTGAAATGGACAATTAGTCAACTACATCAATTACAAAGCAAGGGATTAAAATTTGATGAAGAAATTGATTTAAGCGATTGGATCAAAAGTCAATCTGACATTCGTGATATTTCGCCAGTAAATGTTAAAGGAAGAGCCGATATAAGCTCGACTAAAGTAACATTCCATCTGTCAATTTCAGGTTCAATGGTTTTACCTTGTTCACGAACATTAGTGGATGTTCCGTATCCATTTTTAATTGATACAACGGAAACATTTTTATTAAAACCCGCAGACTATGAAACGTCAGAGGATTTCTATTTACCGGAGGGTGAAATCGTTGATTTAACTCCTTTAATAAAAGAAATTCTTCTTGTAGAAATTCCGATGCAGGTATTCTGTGATGATGTAAGAAATGAAGAAGGGGCAGCTCCACAATCTGGTAGAGACTGGGAAGTTATTTCTGAGGAAGATCAACAAAACAAGGTTGATCCAAGATTGGCTGGACTAGCTAAATTCTTCGAAAATGAAGAAAGCTAATGATTTTTTGTATAGCTTAAAAAGCAATTGAGCCGATGCGTTTGTATCGGTTTCACAAATGCGTAATGCTCTTTAAGGAGGTGGGAATAATGGCTGTACCTTTTAGAAGAACTTCTAAAACGAGAAAACGACTACGTCGTACACATTTTAAATTACAAGTACCTGGTATGGTAGAATGCCCAAACTGCGGTGAAAGCAAACTTGCTCACCGTGTATGTAAAGCATGTGGAACATACAAAGGAAAAGACGTTGTAAGCAAATAATAATTTGTTTCAACGAGGCGTAAGGACATAGTTCCTTACGCCTTTTATTTTTCTATAGATTTTCCCTCACTTCATATTTTCACTTACCCCCTGAGATTTTTCCGTTTCTTTACGTAGTAGTTAATTCAGTTATTGAGTATAAGTGCATAAAACCTTTATGTTTCCTTTCAGACCGCTAGTCGTCGAGCTTTTAATAAAGAAACAACTTTTTGTTGTGTTGCATTTAAAAATTTTATCTAATAGATAATAAGGGACCTAAAGCAACAAAGAGTATTTTTCCTGAGTTTAAATTTTTAGATGGGAGGGTATGGAAGAATGAGTAAGTTAATTGTAAGTGAATTTGAGGATGGATTGGTTGAATTGCGCCTAAACCGACCAATTAAGCATAATGCAATTGATTACGGAATCATGGATGAAATAAAGAGATATTTACAGTCACTTAAAGCAAAAAAGAACTTAAGAGCGCTAATAGTAACAGGAGAAGGGGATAAAGCTTTCTGCTCCGGTGGTGATGTTAAGGCTTTTCAGCATCTTAAAACAAGGGATGAAGCATATTTTATGCTATCTAAAATGGGGGATGTTCTTTATGAACTCATGACTTTTCCTTTACCTACATTCGCTTTAATAAATGGAATTGCTTTAGGTGGAGGGTGTGAAATTGCAACTGCGTGTGATATTCGAATTGCGAGGAAAGGTGCTACTCTTGGCTTTATACAAGGTCAATTATCTATTACTACAGGTTGGGGTGGTGCAACACTGTTATATGAAAAGCTATCATACGAGCAGGCAATTTCCTTTTTATATTCAGCAAAAAAAATATCAGCAAACGATGCAGAACATATGGGGTTTATACAAAAGACTGTTTCTGATGAAAATTATAAAGAATTAGGCTATTCATTTATTAAAGAATCACTAGTTAATGACCCAAATGTTTTGAGAGCTTACAAAGCAGTGAAGGTTAGTCAATGGGAACAATCGAATTTATATTCTCGTATGATGTCAGAGATTAATCGTTGTGCAGAGCTCTGGTCTTCTGAGGAGCATCATCAGGCAGTATCTTCCTTTCTTACAAGAAAAGAGAAGAGCTAATAAATCTCATACTCATAACTGTTACATACAATTTCTACCATATTAAGTATGGTGGTCTAGTTAATTGTGTCATTCATACTTATTAAGCATCTTCATTCCCCGTCCTAGTACACCTTTTTTCTAACGTAATAGAGTGTATTTAGTCTATCTACTCTACTAGCTGCATATGTATAGAAAAAAAGTGACTATTGGAGGGAATTTAAATGACAACTACGCGTCAAGATGCATGGACACATGATGAGGATTTATTATTAGCAGAAGTGGTATTAAGGCATATTCGAGAAGGGGCAACACAGCTCGCTGCGTTTGAGGAAGTAGGTCGTAAATTATCTCGTACAGCGGCAGCTTGTGGATTTAGATGGAACTCTCATGTTCGTAAACAGTATAAAACAGGAATCGAGGTTGCAAAAAAACAAAGAAAAGAGTTGCGAACTCTTAATTCACAGGAAAAAGTAGATGAGCAAAAGGAAGTTCATGTAAAAGAGCCTGCTTCAGAGGTGGAACATACAGAATCTACACAACCCACTCAATTATCTCAACCAACTCAATCAAACCAACCTAGTTCTAATTCGAAAAATGCTATTAAGGACCTTATTTCGTTCCTTCAGCAGTATGAAGACGCTCCTTCCATAAAGGAGGTCCAAGAAGAAAATCAGCAATTGAGAAATAAAATTCAAGAATTACAAAATGAAGTTGAAAAGCTGCAAGATGAAAAGCAGTCTTTAACAAATCATTTACAGGTTGTCGAAGAAGACTACCGCGCGTTAATTGAAATAATGGATCGTGCAAGAAAAATGGTTATTTTACAAGAGGATGAAAGAAGTAGGAAAGTTAAATTCCAAATGGATAAAAATGGAAATCTAGAAAGAGTGGAAAAGTAAAAAAAGTTCACTTATAAAAATTAAAACAGCTCATGTAGGGTCACTTTCCCTTTCATGAGCTGTTTTTTTAGTTAGCTTTGAAAATTTATTCTTGAATAGTAACGCCACTTGGATACCAAACTAAAGGGTTTTCTCCTTTATCCCGATCCATATCATATTTTACAGGCTCAAATTGCATTTTTGACCAAAAATCACTGGATTTGACTCTTGGGTTTGTTTTGATTGGTAGGTTAAATGATTTTGCGTATTCCACCAACGCTCTTCCATAACCCTTTCCTTGATAATTTGGTAATACTTCGAGTTTCCAAAGTTCTAAGTAATCCTGTTTAGGTTCAAAATATTGATCAAATTTCATGTCAACACGGTATAAGCTCATTCTTGCCACTAGCTTGTCACCGTAATAAATCCCATAAAACGGTGAATCACTGTCATTTTCAATAATATTTGATTGAAGATCCTCTAACATTGAAAGTTCTTGAATACCATATTCTCTAAATTTTTTAAATTCTTCCAGGGTTTTGTAATTTACTAACAATCTCTCAACTTTTAACATACCTTTTCCCCCTTGGTGCAAATTCTACAATAATAAAATTAAAATTAAATTCACATGATAAAAAGACTATTTTCAGAGTGTTTGTTGTTTGATTATTTATAAATCCTCTAATCATCAAAGTCACATTATTTTAGACAACAAACCTTTTAATGTAAGTCTTTATAAGATATTGTTATTATACCATGGTGAGTGTAAATAGTGGTATGATTTAGTTAACGCTTACACAAAATTAGCTAGAATTGTTAAACAAGCAAAATCCTAGTAAAATTACTGCTGGTTTTGTTATGATGTTGATTAAGAGTGAATGATTTGTTAAGTATATATTGGCTTTAAGGGGCCTTATTTCAGAAGGTGAAGCTCATGGAAATTGGAATTATTGGTTCTGGATCACTAGGGTTACTTTATTCATTTTACCTTTCAGAAAACAATAAAGTTACTTTATATACCAGACGGGAAGAACAAGCAAGTAAAATTAATAAGCATGGTATTACGTTGGTTCAAGGAAATTCAGAAATGAAAAAGAACGTGGAAGCAACATTTGAGAAAAATTATAAAGAGCCAGTTTTAATAATCACTGTTAAGCAATACAGTCTTAAGCCAATTATTGATACTTTAACAAGACTTTCTCCACGAACCATTATATTTCTTCAAAATGGCATGGGACATTTACGTTTTCTAAAACACTTGTCTCATCATAACCTTATATTGGGTATATCTGAACATGGAGCACTAAAAGTAAGTGACTCTGTTGTACAACATACAGGAAATGGAATAACAAAAATTTCATCGTATAAAGATTGTGAAATGGATGTAATGAACCAAATAATAAGAAATCACTCAGAAGTTTTTCCTTTTATACGTAAATCTGATTGGGAAAGAATGTTGAAAGAGAAATTAATTGTCAATGCTACCATTAATCCTCTAACAGCACTTTTTAGAGTCAAAAATGGAGAACTTATAACAAACCCTTATTTTCATAAACTTTTTTATGAACTTTTTGAAGAAGTGGCCGACCTACTTAAAATAGAGAATAAAGAGTTATCTTGGAAACAAGTGAAAACAATATGTGAAAATACCTCGGAAAATAAATCTTCTATGTATAAGGATATTTACAATGGTAGACAAACTGAAATTGATTCAATTCTCGGGTATATAATAGATCTTTCTAATGGAAAATCCTGTCCTCGTATTTCATTCCTGTATCAAGCAATCAAAGGGATAGAGATAGGAAAGGAGGGCGTATGAGCAGTTTTTTTACTTGGATTGTCTCAGTAGCGATCACGTTACCGATATTGAGTTTGTTATTCATTTATTTTCTTGTTCGAATTTTTGTTAGAGGAAAAAAAACAATTTTGTGGACTGTTGATTTATCAACAGTAGTTTTCATATTATCAGTGCACTTTCATTTATTAACCATATTTAAGCAATCATTTCTTCTATATATTATATTACTACTTACTTTGTTAGCACTGGTTGTCTATTACTTTGAGTATAAAGGTTCGAGGGAGCCTTCTATATTTATGGCTATTAAAAAAATGTGGAGACTTTCATTTTTACTTTTTTTCATAAGCTATGTAGGTCTTACCATTGGTGGTATTTTAACAGGAGTTTTTGAAAGTGCATTCGTATTATAGTTTTGTTCATTTAAAAAGAACTAGAATTCAAGCAAAGGTTTTTTGTTTCATTTCCATAAGTGCTATACTCACCTTGTTACATTTTACAATGGACATAAATGACAACATATGACTTTAATCAAGAAAGGAAGTTTATATATGGAGATAGTTGAACTCTCCCTGCGCTCTTCAAATCAATTTATTAATGACTTAACTGAGAAAAAGTTGCATGTTGAATCTTTTTTTGATTATAACCTTCATTCAACTTCTCTTTTTAGAGAAAGAGCTGAAGATTTAAGAGAACGTACTTATCAACGTGAAGAGCTTGCAACATACTTAAAAAACTACACCAACCGATGTTTAAACAGTGATGAAAAAACATTAGAAAACATAGAACGATTGAAAAATCCTGATAGCCTTGTAGTTATTGGAGGGCAACAGGCAGGTTTGTTAACTGGTCCTCTGTATACAATACATAAAATTATTTCAATCATTGTACTTGCTGAGAAAGAAGAAAAGGAATTAGGTGTTCCTGTTATTCCTGTTTTTTGGATCGCTGGTGAGGACCATGACTTTGTGGAAATCAATCATGTTTTTATAGAGAAAAATCAAATAGCGAAAAAGCTTGCAATCAAGGATTCACCAATAAAAAAACAACCTGTTTCACAACTTGAGCTTAACAAACAAAAAACATTTGATTGGATTGACCAAGTTTTTGAGGCTTTTGGAGAAACAGATTATTCCAATCAATTGATTTCTAACTTAAAGCAATATGCTGAAGAGTCTTCAACATATGTTGAATTCTTTGAAAAAATAATCATGGATCTTTTTAAGGATAAAGGGCTTATTCTGATTAACTCAGGTGATCATGAGCTTAGAAAGCTGGAAAAATCGTACTTTAAATCAATTCTAGAACAAAATGAGAAAATTTACGACGCGGTAAAAGAACAACAGCAAAGAATGCAATCATTCGATTATCACCCTATTATAGAAATGACAGATAACAGTGCTAATCTATTCTACCATCATGATGGGGAGCGTTTCCTTCTAGAGAGAATTAGTCATAATGAGTATGAAGTAAGTGAAATTGGACTTACTATTACCAGAGCGGAACTTTTTGATCTGATTGAAACGAATCCTGATAAATTTAGTAACAATGTCGTGACAAGGCCATTAATGCAGGAATATTTATTTCCTACATTAGCCTTTATTGCAGGTCCAGGTGAAGTAACATATTGGTCTGAATTAAAGGGTGTTTTTTCATTATTTGATATAAAAATGCCACCGGTTCTTCCAAGGCTGCAATTGACTATTTTAGAAAGAGCTATAGACAGAAACATAAAGGAAACAGGTGTGGAATTAGAGACAGTGCTGCAAGAAGGTGTAACGAATTCAATGAACAATTTTCTCAAGGAAATGTCTCCGGTTGATATGGCCCCTTTAATTGAGGAAGCTAAAAAAGAAATTTCTGAGATTCATACTAAGTTGGTTGATGCTGCAATGTTAATTGATCAAAGCTTAGAGCCAATGCTAAAAAAGAATGGTCATTTTATTGAGGAACACCTTGATTTTATTTATAAAACTGTTGAAAATCGGAAGAAACAACAGCATAATGTTCAATTGTCAAAGTTTAAATCAATTGAACAATCATTACTTCCAAATTTACATCCACAAGAGAGAGTTTGGAATATTTATTACTATTTAAACAAGTTTGGACCAAATTTTGTAGGAGAATTGCTAAACTTGTCATATTCCTTTAATGGAACACATAAAATTGTCAAAATATAAATAAAAGTTTTTTGAAAATCCTGTGAATACAGGGTTTTTTTTTTATGAAAACAAATGTAGAATAAAGATGTGGAGATAAGTGGGGGGAAGTGGTGAGTTAAGGGGAGAAAGTGGGGACAACGAACATGTTTATGGGAGAATACCATCACACCATTGATATAAAAGGCAGAATGATTGTCCCATCAAAATTTAGAGATGGACTAGGAGAAACATTCGTTTTAACGCGTGGCCTGGACCAGTGTTTGTTCGGTTATCCTATGAGTGAATGGAAAATAATTGAAGATAAGCTAAAGAATCTCCCGTTAACTAAAAAAGATGCTCGTGCATTTACCCGTTTTTTCTTTTCAGGTGCGACTGAATGTGAGCTTGATAAACAGGGTCGTGTAAATATCGCAACACCACTTCTGCAGTATGCAAAACTAGAAAAAGAATGCGTTGTTATCGGCGTTTCAAATCGGATTGAGCTGTGGAGTAAGTCCATTTGGGAAACTTATGTTGCTGAGCAAGAAGATTCTTTTGAAGAAATTGCGGAAAATATGATTGATTTTGATATATAATAATCTTCTTTTTAGCAAAGAATGAGTAGAAAAATGGACAAGCTAAGAATAGTCCAATATTTTAGGGGGAGATTCGTTACTTCCTTCTAACTGAAACAGATTTGAAGAGGTGGTACAACATGTTTAAACATACAACAGTGTTACTAAAGGAAACGGTAGATGGCTTAAATATTAAGGAAGATGGTATTTACGTTGATTGCACGCTTGGAGGTGCAGGTCATAGTAGCTATCTGCTTTCACAGTTATCAGAACAAGGGCATCTAATCGCCTTTGATCAGGATGATACAGCGTTAGAAAACGCGAAAGAAAAGCTTGCTAATTATAAAGGTAAGGTAACCTTAATCAAAAGTAATTTTCGTTACCTTTCTGAAAAACTTGCTGAAATAGGAATCGACAAAGTAGATGGTATTTTATTTGATTTAGGGGTTTCATCCCCACAGTTAGATACGCCTGAACGAGGGTTTAGTTATCATCATGATGCACCGTTAGATATGAGAATGGACCAGCAATCAGATATTTCAGCATACGAAGTGGTAAACACGTGGACTTATGAACAGCTAGTGAAAATATTCTTTCGATATGGTGAGGAGAAATTCTCTAAACAAATTGCGAGAAAGATTGAAAGTCACAGAGAAACTCAGCCAATTCGAACTACCGGTGAGTTGGTTGAAATTATTAAAGAGGCAATTCCGGCACCTGCACGCCGAAAAGGTGGACACCCTGCCAAAAGGATTTTCCAGGCAATAAGAATTGCTGTAAATGATGAATTAAAAGTATTTGAAGAGGCAATTGAACAATCAATTGAATTGTTAAAGCCTGAAGGAAGAGTAAGTGTTATCACATTCCACTCTTTGGAAGACCGTATATGTAAAACTGCCTTTAAAGAAGCGGCAACACCACCGGAGTTACCTAGGAATATGCCATACATTCCAGAAGGGTATGAGCCTAAAATAAAGATTATTACTAGAAAACCTATTCTTCCATCAGAACAAGAATTGGAAGAAAACAATCGAGCAAGATCAGCTAAGCTAAGAATTGCTGAAAAGGTCTAAGAAGAATAAGATTTTTTTAAGGAGGTTATTAAAATGAGTAATTTAGCCATGAAAATAGAACAACAACGTCAGGACCAGCTAAATCAATCCCCTAAACAAGAACCTATTATTAGAACAAGAAGAGCTTCAATAACCCCAGGTGAGAAATTCCTCATTTTATTATTTGTTTCTCTCTTTGTATTAGGAGCTATTACAATTGTTGCGAACTCCTATAATGTGTATCAAGCTAATATGGAGATTCAAAAAACTGAAGCTAAAATTCAAGAACAAACGAAATTAAACAGTGACCTCCATGTTCAAGTAGAAGAGTTAAGTACATATGATCGTATTTGGGAAAAAGCTAAAGAATTAGGGTTAACATTAGATCAAAATAATGTGAAAAGTGTGCAAAATTAATAAAGAATCAAATAAAAGGGACTAAGCCGTGTAAGTTTCATATGGCTTAGTCCTTCAATCTATTCTATCCATTTACGGGTAAAGGTGGTATCATACACCGTAGGAGGTTTTCTATGAAATTAACGCATAAAAATATAAACATGAATAGAGGCGCTGCATTATTAGCGTTGATTTTTGGTTTGCTATTTTTAGTTATTTTTGTTCGTTTCTTTTATATTCAATCAACTGGAACTGCACATGGTCAAGCACTTGCAGCAAGAGCTGAAGAACTCTATGAAAGTCAAAGAACTATTGAAGCATCAAGAGGGTCAATATTAGATCGTAAGGGTGAGGTTATTGCAGAAGACAAGTCTTCTTATAAACTCGTTGCAATCCTGGACGATCAAATAACAACAGATCCTGATAATCCAGAGCATGTTGTTGATGTAGAAGAAACGGCACAAAAGTTAGCACCTTTATTAAATATGGAAGAAAATGAAATAGTAGAGGTTTTATCAAAGGATTTATACCAAGTTGAATTTGGATCTGCAGGTAGAGACATTAGTCATACTTTAAAAGAGGAAATAACAAAATTGGAGCTTCCTGGTATTACGTTTATTCGTGATACACAACGGTTTTATCCTAATGGAATCTTTGCCTCGCATTTAATCGGATATGCGCAAAAGCAAGAAGCAACAGGTGAGACGGTAGGAATGATGGGCCTGGAAAAAACATTAGAGAAATATCTCCATGAAGAAGATGGCTACATAAAATTTGAAAAAGATCGCTACAACTGGAAGTTACCAACAAGTGACGATGAAATCGTAGCTCCGAAAAATGGTCAAGATGTGTATTTAACCATTGATCAGAAAATCCAAACCTTTTTAGAAGATTCTATGAATCAAGTAGTTGAAGAATATTCACCAGAGAAGATAGTAGCTGTTGTAGCTGATCCGAAGACCGGAAAAATACTAGCTATGGCTCAGCGACCGAGTTTTGACCCAAATAAAAGGAACATTACGTCTTATTACAATGATGTCATCTCATATCCTTTTGAACCGGGGTCAACGATGAAAATCTTTACTTTAGCAGCAGCAATTGAAGAAGGAGTCTATAATGGAAATGCAACATTCCAATCTGGTTCTTATGCGGTAGGACCATCTGTTGTACGTGACCATAAAAGAGGCGGTTGGGGGACTATCAGCTTTAATGAAGGTGTACAAAGGTCATCAAATGTTGGTTTTTCAATTCTTGCTAAAGATTTGCTTGGAACTGATCGAATGTATCAATATCTAAACAAATTTGGATTTACGAAAAAAACTAATATTGATTTGCCAAACGAAGCTGAAAGTAAAATAAACTATAATTATGAGATTGATAAGGTATCAACTGCATTTGGACAAGCATCAGCCTTTACTCCGATCCAGCTCGTACAAGCAGCAACAGCAATTGCGAACAATGGTAAAATGATGAAACCTTATGTTATTGATAAAATAGTAGATAAAGATTCTAATGAAGTTGTAAAGGAAAATAATTCAAAGGTTGTTTCTCAACCAATTACTGAAAAAACTGCAAAAGCAACACTAGATATTTTAGAAACTGTTGTAAGTTCAGAAAATGGTACGGGAAAACCTTATAGCATTGAAGGGTATCAGGTTGCTGGAAAAACAGGTACTGCACAAATGCCAAATCCAAATGGAAGAGGTTATTTATCAGGAAATGACAACCATATCTTTTCGTTTTTAGGAATGGCACCAAAAGATAATCCAGAGCTTATTGTATATGTAGCTGTTCAGAAACCGAAGCTTGAAGGACAAGCTGGTTCTGTTCCAGTTTCAATGATTTTTAATACTGTGATGAAAAACAGCCTTCAATATTTACAAATTGAACCTACAGAAGAACTTGAACCTGAAACACAAACAAAAACTTCAAGTGAAGACACGGTGCTTCCTGATTTAGTAGATGCAAAGTTTGCTGATGCTAACAATCAATTGAAAAAGTTAGGTTTAACGCCAATTATTCTTGGGAATGGACAAAAAGTTATTGCTCAATATCCTGAAGGGGAAACTTCAATGATGTTAAATGAAAAAGTCTTTCTAAAGTTATCTGAAGAAGTTAAAATGCCAGATTTAACAGGTTGGTCTAAACGCGATGTCATGAAACTAGGAAATATAATGAATATTTCTGTCAATGCAGAAGGATCTGGTTTCGTTATAAAACAGAGTATTAAGAAAGATAGTGTATTAAAGAAAAGCGATGTTTTGACGATAACACTGGGTACAGAAAATGATGAAAAACAGCCTGAAGAAAGCAATGAACAAGAATAAAATGAATGGTAGGATTGATCTCAACAAAAATGAGGTCAATCTTTTTTTATTTAGATTAAATTAGGATGTTTCTTAGGTCATAGGTTCATATATACATTCATTAGGATTGAATAGTTCCTATGATTTTTCTTCTGAAGCTTGGAGTTTAATATGTATGGATAACAGTTCTAACTCCTCGTGTACAAGCATATATATTTGAACGAGCCTAGACAAGGAGGAGTAAAGTATATGCGGGTATCTAATGTGACCGTTAGAAAGCGTCTTGTTTTAACATTGCTTTTCGGTTTTTTAATTTTCTTAGTGATTGATATACGTCTAGGGTATGTTCAATTTTTTCTTGGTAATACACTCACTTCAGGAGCAAAAGATCTATGGAGCAGAAACATTCCATTTGAGCCTGAACGCGGAGAAATTTTAGATCGGAATGGCGTAAAGCTAGCAACGAATATGAGTGCTCCGACGATTTATGTTGTACCAAGACAAATTGAGGATCCTGCAGATGCTGCTAAAGAATTAGCTGCAGTTTTAAATATGTCAGAAGAAAAGGCCTATCAACATATAACAAAAAGGGTTTCTATCGAAAGAATCAATCCTGAGGGGAGAAAAATCTCTCATGAAAAAGCAAACGAAGTGAGAGATTTAAATATAAAGGGAGTTTATATAGCTGAAGATTCGATTAGATATTATCCTTATGGAAGTTATCTATCACATGTTCTTGGTTTTGCAGGAATCGATAATCAGGGATTGCTAGGCTTAGAAGCATATTACGATGAGCAATTAAAGGGAGAAAAAGGATACGTTAAATTTTATTCAGATGCAAAGGGGCAAAGAATGCCGGATGAAGCGGACGACTATACAGCTCCTGTAGATGGGAATAATCTAAAACTAACAATTGATTCAAGAGTTCAAACTATTATTGAAAGAGAATTAGATAATGCTCAAGCTACTTATAATCCGGATGGGATTATTGCGATTGCGATGAACCCAAACAATGGAGAAATATTAGCGATGTCAAGTAGGCCAGATTTTGATCCGGCTAATTTTAAAGAGGTAGATCCGGTGGTTTACAATCGCAACTTACCTGTTTGGAGTACTTATGAGCCAGGTTCAACATTTAAGATTATTACCTTAGCTGCAGCACTTGAAGAAAAGAAAGTAAATTTAGATAAAGATGAGTTTAATGACTCTGGTTCTGTAGAGGTCGATGGAGCAAGATTACGATGTTGGAAAAGAGGGGGGCATGGCCATCAAACATTTTTGGAAGTTGTCCAAAACTCTTGTAACCCTGGATTTGTAGAACTTGGTCAAAGACTTGGGGAAGAAACATTGTTTAAATATATAAAGGATTTCGGTTTTGGTCAAAAAACAGGAATTGATCTTCAAGGTGAAGGAACGGGTATTATGTTTAAACCAGAACAAGTAGGACCTGTGGAACTTGCAACCACCGCATTTGGTCAAGGTGTTTCTGTTACACCGATACAGCAAGTTGCAGCTGTTTCTGCAGCTATAAACGGAGGGGTTTTGTATACTCCATATATAGCAAAGGAATGGGTTGATCCTGTTACTGGTGAAGTCATTAGTCGAAATACACCAAATGCCAAAAGACGTGTTATTTCTGAGGAAACCTCAAAAGAAATTCGTTATGCGCTTGAAAGTGTTGTTGCATTAGGTAGTGGTAGAAATGCTTTTGTAGATGGCTATCGAGTTGGTGGAAAAACTGGTACAGCACAAAAAGTAAAAGATGGAAGATATATGGAAAATAACCATATTGTCTCCTTTATTGGATTTGCACCAGCTGATGATCCGCAAATTGTTATTTATGTTGCAGTTGACAATCCTAAGGGAACAGTCCAATTTGGTGGAACTGTTGCTGCACCTATAGTCGGAAACATTATGCGTGATGTTTTACCTGAGATAGGGGTAAAGCCAAGAGACGGTCAAATTGAGAAAGAATATAATTGGCTGGACACAAAACTCGTAGAAGTACCGAATATTATAGGGTTAACAAAGCAAGAATTAACTCAACAATTCGTTAACTTGAAGATTGATGTATCAGGTGAAGGAGATGTTGTTGTGCAACAATCCCCAAATGAAGGTGTAAAAGTTAAGGAAGGATCAACCTTAAGAGTTTATCTAGGTGATGAAAATAAAGAAAAGAAAGAAAGTGAATAACAAGAGGGGAGCATGCTATTGCAAAAATTGCATTGGCACGCTTTCTTTCTGTTGGTATAATAACATTTATGTTTTTCGTAAAATTGAAAGGAATGATGGCTCTTTTCTTTTAAGTAAGATAAAATAGTACGGAGAAATATTTTACCATTTATATTTTAATTGATGGTTATTTAATCCATTTTGATGTGGATTAAAAGGAAAACCCTGTAATGAAAGTAGGAATAAAGATGAAATTAAATGATTTACTAACATTTTTACATGATGACTCACTTCTATCTTTAAAGAACCCTACCATCTCATCTTTAGAAATGGATTCTAGAGAAGTAAAGCCCGGTAGTTTATTTATATGTATAAAGGGTTATACGGTTGACGGTCATGATTTTGCACAAAAGGCTGTAGAGCAAGGAGCAGTAGCTATAGTTGCTGAAAGAAACTTAGATTTAGATGTTCCGGTTATTGTTGTAAAAGATACTAAAAGATCTATGGCTGTATTAGCGGATATATTTTATGGGCAGCCAACTCATTCTATGCATTTGATAGGTGTTACCGGTACTAATGGCAAAACAACAACAACACATATTATTGAAAAAATATTCAATGAAGCAAATAAGCAAACAGGTCTTATTGGGACAATGTACATAAAAATCGGTAATCAACAAAAAGAAGTTAAGAATACAACGCCTGAAAGTCTTACATTGCAAAAGACATTTGCCGAAATGAAGGAACAAAATGTTTCTGATGCTATTATGGAGGTGTCATCACATGCCCTTCATCTTGGAAGAATTCATGGATGTGATTTTAATGTTGCTGTGTTTACGAACTTAACACAGGATCATTTAGACTATCATAAAACAATGGAAGCATATAAGTATGCTAAAGGACTATTGTTTGCTCAATTAGGTAATAAGTTTGATCATAACGATCTAAAGATTGCCGTTTTAAATGAAGATGAAGAGGCGTCTGAAGATTTTAAACGGATGACTGCTGCAAAGATCTTAACCTATGGGATTGATCGTCCTGCAGATATTAAAGCAAATAACATAAAAATTACTTCAAAGGGTACAATGTTTCAACTCGTAACACCTGTTGGTACACGCAATGTGACAATTCAAATGGTTGGAAAGTTCAGTGTGTATAACGTGTTAGCTGCTGTTTCTGCTTCACTTGCTTCATCTGTTGATTTAGATACGATTGTTACAGCTATTGAATCGATGGAGGGGGTACGAGGACGTTTTGAATTAGTTGATGGTGGGCAGGATTATACCGTTATTGTTGATTATGCACATACACCTGATAGCCTAGAAAATGTTCTTAAAACCGTTAAACAATTTGCAGAGGGACGCATCTTTTGTATTGTAGGATGTGGGGGAGACAGGGATAAAACAAAAAGGCCTTTAATGGCTAAAATCGCGGTAACATATAGTGATGAACCCGTTTTTACATCTGATAACCCAAGAAGTGAAGATCCGCAAGTCATTCTTCAGGAAATGGAAGAAGGTGTAGCGGGTAACCAGTACACATCTATTATCAGCAGAGAAGAGGCTATTACCTATGCTGTTAAAAAAGCTCGAAAAGGTGATGTCATTCTAATTGCAGGAAAAGGCCACGAAACATATCAGATAATAGGTAATGAAGTTTTTGATTTTGATGATAAGGAAATCGCATTAAATGCAATAAATACCTTAAATTTGTAGTGAATGACCAAGACCTTTCATAAGAATAGGTACAAAGGAAGAAAGAGAAGTTGATAAGATGAAGAAAAACAGTTTAGAAGAACATATTCAGAAAAATACCTCATATGATAATCTCGTAAAAGATACGCTTGTATATTCTAATGACTTAGTATTCTGTGGGGAGGTGTATGCATGTTAGAGCAAGTAATTTTATTTACAATCGTTATGGGATTCTTAATCAGTGTATTACTTTCCCCAATCATTATTCCGTTTTTAAGAAGGTTGAAGTTTGGTCAAAGTATTAGAGAAGAAGGACCTAAATCTCATCAAAAAAAATCGGGTACCCCAACAATGGGTGGTGTAATGATCATTATTTCGATCATTATTACAACGATTGTTATGACCGGGAAATTTTCGCAACTTAGTGTTGAGATGTATTTATTGTTGTTTGTTACATTCGGATACGGTTTATTAGGGTTTTTGGATGATTTTATCAAGGTGGTTATGAAACGAAATCTTGGTTTAACTTCAAGACAAAAACTTCTAGGGCAAGTAATTATTGCTATTATATTTTACCTTGTCTTCACGCAGTATGGCTTTTCAACCGAAATAGGGATACCTGGAACAACTTTATCTTTAGACCTTGGTTGGGGCTATATTATTCTCGTTGTATTTATGTTAGTGGGAGGATCTAATGCAGTAAACTTAACAGATGGTTTAGATGGTTTGTTATCAGGTACTGCTGCTATCGCTTTTGGGGCATTTGCTGTTTTAGCTTGGAATCAGTCGCAATACGATGTTGCCATTTTTTCGGTAGCTGTTGTTGGAGCTGTCCTCGGGTTTTTAGTGTTTAATGCACATCCTGCAAAAGTATTTATGGGAGATACAGGGTCACTAGCACTTGGCGGTGCTATTGTAACAATTGCCATTTTAACAAAGCTTGAAATATTATTAGTTTTAATCGGCGGAGTTTTTGTAATCGAGACTTTATCGGTTATCATTCAAGTTATTTCGTTTAAAACAACTGGAAAGAGAGTATTTAAGATGAGTCCTCTTCATCATCACTATGAATTAGTAGGGTGGTCAGAGTGGAGAGTTGTTGTTACTTTTTGGACGATTGGCTTAATTTTTGCAGTACTTGGAATTTATATTGAGGTGTGGTTGTAATTGAAAAACATTAATGATTACTTACATAAAAATGTATTGGTAATAGGATTGGCAAAAAGCGGCTTAGCGGCCGCTAAATTGTTACACAGGCTGGGCGCAACAGTAACTGTAAATGATTTAAAGGCGACTGATGAAGACCCAGTAGTAAAAGAATTAAAAAACATTGGGATTGATGTTGTTGGTGGTGGGCACCCACTTTCTTTATTAGAGGATTTTGCAATCGATGTTATTGTGAAAAACCCAGGAATTCCATACTCAAACCCTCTTTTAGTCCTTGCTAAGGAAAAGGACATTCCTATAATCACGGAAGTTGAACTTGCATATAAAATTTCAGAGGCGGACATTATCGCAATAACCGGTTCAAACGGTAAAACAACAACAACAACCCTTATTTTTGAAATGTTAAGTGAGGACGGAAAACAACCTTTAATTGCTGGTAACATTGGTACTGTAGCTTGCGAAGTTGCACAAAAGGCCACAAAAGAAAATGTCATTGTTATGGAACTATCATCGTTTCAACTTCTTGGAACAATTGATTTTAAACCAACTATTGGAATGATATTAAATATTTTTGATGCTCATTTAGATTACCATGGAACGAAAGAAGAATACGTCTTTGCTAAAGGGAAGATTTATGAAAACCAGACCGAGGAAGATGTGTCTATAGTAAACCTAAATGATAAAGAAGTTTGTGAATGCTCTGAAAGGTCAAAGGCACAAAAATTATATTTCTCAACTACAGAAGTTATTGATAATGGAGTTTATATTTTTGATGATTCAATTTTTTATAAAGAAGAGAAAATTGTTTCCTTAAAGGATATCGTATTGCCGGGAGAACATAATTTAGAGAATATACTGGCTGCTATTGCTGCTGTCAAGCTAAGAGGAGTTTCTAACGAATCTATTTACAAGGTTTTAACGACTTTTAACGGAGTTAAACATAGGTTGCAATATGTAGATACTATTCAGGGGCGTCGTTTTTATAACGATTCAAAAGCAACAAATATATTAGCAACAAGTAAAGCACTTAGTGCATTTAAAACACCTACCGTCTTATTGGCCGGTGGCCTTGATAGAGGTAATGAATTCGATGAATTAAAACCATTTTTACATCATGTAAAGGCCATGATTTTATTTGGGGAAACTGCTCCTAAGCTTGAAAGAATTGCCAGAGAAAGTGGAATAGAACAAATTAAACGTGTCGATAATGTAGAAAAAGCAGTATTGACGGCGTTTAATGTTTCCGAAAAAGAAGATGTGATTTTATTGTCACCAGCATGTGCAAGTTGGGATCAATATAAAACTTTTGAAGAAAGAGGAGACATTTTTATTCAAGCCGTGCATAAGCTTAACTAAGGGCTTGTACGAATAATAATTCATTGCAGTCTATGCTACAGCCCTTAATAAATTTGATACAGGGGTGTTCGGCGTTGACAGCAAAAAGGTCTACACCAGATTTTATATTGGTTATTCTAACATTACTTCTTTTAACAATTGGACTAATCATGGTATATAGTGCAAGTGCAGTATGGGCAACATATAAGTTTGATGATTCCTTCTTTTTTGCGAAGCGCCAATTGTTATTTGCAGGTGTTGGTGTTATAGCCATGTTTTTTATTATGAACGTTGACTATTGGACATGGCGGACATGGTCAAAGATGTTAATTATCATTTGTTTTTTTCTTTTAATTGCAGTATTAATACCTGGCATAGGGATGGAGCGTAATGGTTCTCGAAGTTGGATTGGTGTTGGTGCATTTTCGATCCAGCCATCAGAGTTTATGAAATTGGCGATGATTGCTTTCTTAGCAAAATTTCTATCAGAAAATCAAAAGAAAATTACCTCGTTTAAAAAGGGGTTAGTCCCTTCTCTTGGACTCGTTTTTACTGCATTTGGGATCATTATGCTTCAGCCTGACTTAGGAACAGGGACAGTTATGGTGGGGACATGTATTGTGATGATATTTGTTTCGGGAGCTAGAGTGGTCCATTTTGCTTGGCTAGGCCTTTTAGGTGTTGTGGGATTTGTTGCTCTTGTTCTTTCAGCACCATACAGAATTAAAAGGATTACATCATTTTTAGATCCATGGGAAGATCCACTAGGTAGTGGATTTCAAATCATTCAATCTTTGTATGCAATTGGTCCTGGAGGTCTTTTTGGTCAGGGGTTAGGACAAAGCAGGCAGAAATTCTTTTATTTACCTGAGCCACAAACTGACTTCATTTTTGCCATTTTAGCTGAAGAGCTTGGTTTTATTGGTGGGTCATTAGTTATATTATTGTTTGGTTTACTTTTATGGAGAGGGGTACGAATTGCTTTAGGAGCCCCTGATTTATATGGTAGCTTCCTGGCCATAGGAATTATAACAATGGTAGCTATTCAGGTTATGATTAACATTGGGGTTGTAACCGGGCTAATGCCTGTAACAGGTATTACTCTTCCGTTCTTAAGTTATGGAGGATCTTCCCTAACATTAATGTTAATGGCAATGGGTGTCTTATTAAATGTTAGTAGATACTCAAAGTATTAGGTTCATTAAGGCTAATTTTAGTTTCATTATAGGTTGTTTATCATATAAAATAGTAAGTATCGAGGCTGACGTTGGTAAGTGACAGACTAGGGGTTTTTAACCTCTAAGCAGTCCTTAAAAGGTCAGCCTTCATAGTTTTACATAGTGTTTCTAAACAACTACTAGTTTAATTGTAACCTAGTAGTTGAAAGTACGTACGAATTATTAGAAATCCATTCAAAGTGGGGGAACAAGCATGAAAGTAGTTGTAAGTGGTGGCGGAACTGGTGGTCATATCTATCCAGCACTGGCTTTAATAAATGAAATTAAAAAACATCATTCAGATGTAGAATTTCTATATATCGGTACAGAAAACGGACTTGAGCAAAATATTGTAAACAGAGCTAACATACCATTTAAATCTGTAGAAATATCCGGATTTAAAAGAAAGATCTCTTTTGAAAATGTGAAAACTGTTACAAGATTTCTTAAAGCAGTTTCTGTTAGTAAAAAATATTTAAAAGAGTTCAATGCAGATGTTGTTATTGGAACAGGAGGCTATGTTTGTGGACCTGTTGTTTATGCCGCGGCTAAAATGAAGATTCCAACAGTTATTCATGAACAAAATAGTTTACCTGGGATAACAAATAAGTTTTTGTCTCGATATGTTAACAAAGTTGCCATCTGTTTTGAAGAAGCAAGAAAACATTTTCCAGCACATAAGGTTGTATTAACCGGTAATCCTCGTGCTTCAGAGGTGCTGGGTCAAGATGCGGAAAAAGGGAGACATTCAGTCGGTTTGATTAAAGACAAAAAAACAGTGCTGATTTTCGGGGGAAGCAGGGGAGCTAAAGCTATTAATGAAGCTGTTTTAGAAATGATTCCATCTCTTGCTGAAAAACCGTATCAAATTGTTTATGTCACTGGTGAAGTACATTATGAAAAAGTAATGAATGAAGTAAAAAAAGGAAACAGTTCTGAGAACTTGATTATAAAACCATTTATACACAATATGCCTGAAGTATTAGCGGCAGTGGATTTAATTGTATCGAGAGCCGGAGCTACCTCTCTTGCAGAAATTACAGCATTGGGGTTACCTAGTATATTAATTCCAAGTCCTTATGTAACGGCTAATCATCAAGAAGTAAACGCAAGATCGTTAAGTGATCATCATGCAGCAATTATGCTGAAAGAGCAAGAATTGAATGGCGATATATTACTGTCGCAAATTGATGGAGTTTTACTTAATGAATTTAAGTTGAAAGAAATGAAGCAGGCATCAAAGAAATTAGGTCTTCCTGATGCTGCATTAAGACTTTATTCAGTCCTAAAGGAACTTTCTAAGTAACAACAGAGATAAACTGACCTGAGGAGGTAAATTATGACTACGTTATATGAGGCATTAAAAACTGCAGAAATTGGGAAAGTCCTTGTGGATGAACCATTAGCAAAACATACAACAATAAAAATAGGTGGCCCTGCAGATATCTTATTAGAACCTAGTGACAGTGAGAGCCTAAGTAAAGCGATAAAAATAATAAAACAATATGGAGCTAAATGGACAGTGATAGGAAGAGGCTCTAACCTTCTTGTTTCTGATAAAGGAATAGATGGGGTTGTAATTAAGCTAGGAATTGGAATCGATCACTTTGAGTTAGATGATGATGTTTTAACAGTTGGCGGAGGATATTCCATTGTAAAGCTTGCTACACTCATTAGTAGGAAGGGTTTATCAGGTTTGGAATTTGCCAGTGGTATTCCCGGTTCAATAGGTGGAGCTGTCTACATGAATGCAGGGGCACATGGGTCAGATATGTCAAAAATTCTGTTGAAGGCTCTAGTATTATTTGAAGATGGAACGATGGAATGGCTGACAAATGAAGAAATGGAGTTCTCTTATCGAACATCGATTCTTCAGGCGAAAAAACCAGGTATTTGTATAGAAGCAGTTCTACAACTTAAAAAGGGTGAAAAAGAAGAAATTGTTTCGATCATGCAAAAGAATAAAGATTACAGAAGAGAAACACAGCCTTGGAATTATCCTTGCGCAGGGAGCATCTTCAGGAATCCACTTCCTAATTATGCAGGTCAATTAGTTGAAGCAGCGGGTCTAAAAGGATATCAAATAGGTGGTGCTAAAGTTTCAGAGATGCACGGTAATTTTATTGTTAATGCTGGAGGAGCAACTGCTCAAGATGTATTGGATTTAATAAATTATATTAAAGAAACCATTCTCGAGAAGTATGATGTGACAATGGAAACTGAAGTTGAAATAATAGGTCGGAAATAGTCACATTACTCCCCATTATTTCCTTTTATTGTGTTATAATGTCTTTATAAAAATTGCTGAACAATTTTAGTTTATTCTTAAACGGCATTTTTAAATGCCGTTTCAGTGTGTAAGTGGGGAAAATCTTTTTAAATAGAAAGAATTTCATTACTACATACTGTGATGATTAGTACCATAACATTGTGCAAGAAATCTACCTAGAGAGAACTACTAGGGTGGGGTGAAAACGATTGGAGAAAAAGGTTGTTTCGTTAGAAGACCGCATACCAAAACTACAGCAGCAGCGAAAACAGAAGACTAATCGAAGACTTATTTCATTCCTTTCAATCTTTTTTCTATTAATTTTACTTGTTATCTATTTTCAGTCTCCCTTAAGTAAAGTCTCAAGTATAACAGTAAAAGGAAATGTACATGTTGAGTCGGAAAAGATCATTGAAATGAGTAAAATTACAACTTCTAATGGGTTTTGGAATATCAATACAACAAAGACTAGTCAGTTGGTTGAAGAGCATTTGCAAATAAAACAAGCCACTGTTGAAAAAAAGTTTCCTAACCATATTGTCTTGCAGGTTGATGAGTATGACAGTATTGCTTATCTAGAAGAGAATGGTGCATATAAGCCGATTCTTGAAAATGGACAAGTTCTAAAGGACCGTACTGTTAAAGTACCGGCAGATGCACCGGTGTTGATAAATTGGAATCAAGAGAAAGATATTAATGAGATGATAAATGAGTTAAAAAAATTATCTCCTAGTATCTTAAACTCAATTTCAGAAATTCATCATACTCCTAATAAAACAGATCCTTGGTTAGTTCATCTTTATATGAATGATGGTTATGAAGTAATGGCATCTGTTCGTACCTTCTCAAAGAAAATGAATACTTACACTAAAATTGTAAGTCAGCTAGACGAGAACAGTAAAGGGATTATTCATCTGGAAGTAGGCTCTTATTTTGAATCTTATACACCGATAGAGTCAAAGGAAGAGGGGGATGAAGCTCAAGATGAAACTGAGGGGTAGTTATGTAATTTTTTCTCTCATTCTCTTAGTTGCAGGTTTTCTATTTTCATATTCTTATCAGCTGACAAGGGAAAGTAATCGAAATCAAGAGATAACCACCGAACAATGGGATAAAGAATATGAAATTAGGTCACAACTTATTTCAAAAGAAGAAATAAACCGGGATCTCCAAAAAGAACTTTTTGAAAAACAAGAAGAAGTGAAAGAAATTGAAGAATCTCTAAAGGATCAAAAACAGGTGTACTACAACCTTGTAGAAGATGTTGAAAAGTATCGCATGTATGTTGGTGATATAGCAGTTCAAGGTAAAGGGATACAAGTAACATTAGAAGATTCCTCTTACGTCCCTGAAGGAGAAAATGTAAACAATTATATCGTGCATGAGAGTCATTTGTTTAGTGTTATTAATGAACTGTATATCTCGGGAGCAGATGCTATCTCAATAAACGGTCAAAGGTTATCAAGTCATTCGTATATATATTGCAATGGCCCAGTTGTGACAGTTGATGGAAATCAGTTCCCTGCACCTTTTGTTATATCTGCGATTGGTGACCCAAATGTTTTATTACCTGCATTGAATATTACTGGTGGAATTGTAGATCAGCTTTCTTATGATAATGTTGTGGTAACTCTAGAAAAACGAGAAAATATTAAGATGGAGCCACTTCTACAAGAAAAAAAAGCTTCGTCATAGGAAGTAATACGATGTTTCACTAAAGGATTATTGTTTAGATAGGTGGTTGGTGTGAAACAAAAAAGTTGGAAAAAGGGTCTTAGTTTTGCTTTGCTAACAATGATCTTTGGTTTAATGCTTGGAATTCAGTTTCAAACAATTAAAGAACCAGTTGAAAGAGATACGCGTGATATGTGGCAGCTTAGGGAAGATTTAAAAAAAGAGCAACAACTTCAAGCAGAGCTTCTAAATGAGATACGAAAATATGATGAAATTATTGAGTCATATAAGAAGCAAGAAAATTCGAATCCGGAAACAGCTTTAAAAGAAACCTTGGCAGTATTAAAGGAAGAAGTTGGTTTAACCGAAATATCTGGAGAGGGCATAACGATTACAATTGATCGATTATTTTCAGAAGAATTACTTGGAGTAGAAATACAAAATATCTCACCAGAGCTTTTAAAACGGCTAATCAATGAACTCAATTCTTATGGAGCAAAAGAAATCTCAATAGAAGGCAGAAGGGTTATTAATTCGACTGTCATCAGAGATATCAATGGTCAAACGAAGATGGATAATTTTAGCCTAAACAGTTTTCCTATAAAGATAAACGTAATTTCAGATAATGTGGACAAACTTTATAACAGAATGAATGCTTCGAATACTGATGAAGATTTTGCCATTGATAATCTGAAGTTAACGATATCAGACCCAATTGAACAGTTAACTATTCCTCCTTATGAAGATCCAATTCGAGTTCGGAATATGAAACCTGTAGAGTCATCAGATAAAGGGGGAGAATAAAATGTGGCTGCCAATTTTAGGACTGATTCTCGGTGTCTTTTTAGGTCTAGTATCAGAGTTACGTATTCCCCCTGAGTATTCCAATTATTTATCAATTGCAATTTTAGCAGCACTTGATACACTGTTAGGAGGAATTCGTGCACATCTTCAGGATATCTATGATGAAATGGTGTTCGTTTCTGGATTTTTCTTTAACATCATTTTAGCTGCAAGTTTAGCTTTTCTAGGTGTCCATCTTGGTGTAGACTTGTATTTAGTAGCAATGTTTGCCTTTGGAGTAAGGCTATTTCAAAATATAGCCGTAATAAGAAGGATTCTTATTACGAAATGGTCAAATTCTAGGGGAAAAAAGAAAAAAATTGAATAATAAAAAGGAAAAATTAAGTATTTGACGAATAAACACTAGTAAAGCAGAAATCAAGCAAATATTTAAATAAAATTTTTGTTACAAACCTGTAAAACTAGATTCATTGTCATGTTGTTCTGTAAAGAATAGAATAGAAAGTGATAGATGGGGAGGTGCCTTAGAATGAACAGCAATGAACTATTTGTAAGTCTTGACATCGGTACATCCAGTGTTAAAGTAATTATTGGTGAAATGACGAATGATGCTTTAAACATTATTGGTGTAGGAAATGTAAAATCAGAAGGATTAAGAAAAGGGTCTATAGTTGATATAGACGAAACAGTTCATTCTATAAAAAAAGCGGTTGAGCAGGCCGAGAGAATGGTTGGAATCTCCTTAACGAGAGTGGTAGTAGGTGTTACAGGAAATCATGTGCAATTACAGGATTGCCACGGAGTTGTAGCTGTTTCGAGTGAGAATAGAGAAATATCTAATGAAGATGTAAGACGAGTTATTGAAGCTGCTCAAGTTATCTCAATTCCACCTGAACGAGAAATAATCGATGTTATTCCAAGACAATTTATTGTAGATGGACTAGATGAAATCAATGATCCAAGAGGAATGCTTGGGGTTCGTTTGGAAATGGAAGGTACCATTATTACTGGATCTAAAACGATCTTACATAATTTATTGCGTTGTGTAGAGCGTGCAGGACTTGAAATAACTGATATCTGTTTACAACCTCTAGCTGCGGGATCTGTTGCATTATCAAAAGATGAGAAAAACTTAGGTGTGGCACTTGTGGAAATTGGTGGGGGATCCACTACAATCGCAGTGTTTGAACAAAATCACCTAATTGCATCCAGTGTCTTGCCTGTCGGTGGTGAGCACATTACGAAGGATTTGTCTATAGGTCTTCGTACTACTACCGATGAAGCAGAACGCATAAAGCTGAAATATGGACATGCCTTTTATGATCATGCTTCAGAAGATGAAATTTTTGAAGCAGCAGTTATAGGGTCAGATCAGAAAAGAACGTTTAACCAATTAGAAGTTGCGGACATTATCGAAGCTCGTTTGGAAGAGTTGTATGAGCTTATCTTACATGAGCTAAGAAGATTAGGAATCGGAGAATTACCTGGCGGCTTTGTTCTAACCGGGGGTACAGTTAGAATGCCTGGAGTACTTGAATTAGGACAAGTTGTTCTTCAAAATAGTGTAAGAATTGCAAGTCCGGATTATATTGGTGTCAGAGAACCTCAATATATGACGGGAGTAGGCTTGATTCAATTTGCATATAAGAATGCTAAAATTCAAGGTAGAAAAATAGGTTCAAACGTTACTGTTGATGCTGTAGAAGTAGCAGCAACAAAGGAACCGCAACAGCAGCGTACAAAACCTCAGCAACACCCAGAAGAAAAAAAGGTAAATAAAGTGAAGAAATTTTTTGGCTACTTCTTTGAATAGTTTACATCTATTAGAAGTCATTTGATGGATTAGGAGGATTTTGCATGTTGGAGTTTGATACGAATATTGACGGCTTGGCTACCATCAAAGTAATTGGAGTTGGTGGCGGTGGTAATAACGCTGTTAATCGAATGATAGAGCACGGTGTACAAGGTGTAGAATTTATTGCAGTTAACACGGATGCACAAGCATTAAACTTATCTAAAGCAGAAGTGAAAATGCAGATTGGCTCGAAACTTACAAGAGGATTAGGTGCTGGTGCTAACCCTGAAGTAGGGAAAAAAGCTGCTGAAGAAAGTAGAGAGCAAATTGAAGAAGCTTTAAGAGGAGCTGACATGGTATTCGTTACAGCCGGCATGGGCGGCGGAACTGGAACTGGTGCAGCACCTGTTATTGCACAAATTGCTAAAGATTTAGGTGCTCTTACAGTCGGTGTTGTTACTAGACCGTTTACATTTGAAGGACGTAAACGTCAAATGCAAGCAGCTGGCGGTATTTCTTCAATGAAAGAGTCAGTGGATACACTTATTGTGATTCCAAATGACCGTTTACTTGAAATTGTTGATAAAAATACACCTATGCTTGAAGCATTTAGAGAAGCAGATAATGTGCTTCGTCAAGGGGTTCAAGGTATTTCTGACTTAATCGCTACCCCAGGTTTAATAAACCTTGACTTTGCAGATGTAAAAACGATTATGTCAAATAGAGGATCTGCTTTAATGGGAATTGGTGTAGCCACTGGAGAAAATCGTGCTGCAGAAGCTGCTAAGAAAGCTATTTCCAGTCCACTATTAGAAAAATCAATTGATGGTGCTCAGGGTGTTCTTATGAACATTACTGGTGGAATGAATTTAAGTTTATATGAGGTACAAGAGGCAGCTGATATTGTAGCTACTGCTTCTGATCAAGATGTAAACATGATTTTTGGTTCTGTTATTAACGAAAACCTAAAGGATGAAATCATTGTTACAGTTATTGCAACTGGTTTTACTGAACAAGAAATTAGTCCTTTAAAACAACAGAATACGCGTCAATTTAATAATGGTAATACGCTAACAAAAGTCCCGCCAAAACGTGAGAGTCATCGTGAGGAACCTGTACAAGAAGCACCAACTCGTACTAATACACAACAACCTGAAGAAACGCTTGATATTCCGACCTTCTTACGTAACCGTAATAAACGTCGATAAACCAAAAAAAGAGTGTTAAATGAAAATTTAGCACTCTTTTTTATCTGTATATCTTTTATTATTTTGAAGTATAAAAGATGTACTAGAAACCTATAAACCAGCCAATAAAGTTTATCTTCCTCATACTTCTCCTCAAATATCTCTTTTTCTACTAATTGTTTTGCAAACCTAGACTATGACTCTTATAATTTGGTCGACAAAAATTCTAATAATCTTTCAAAAATTCTTACGTTCTATCGGCACTAAATGACAGACTTCCTATTTCTTAGGATTTATACTTAATGCAACAGGTCCCAAAGCTTTGAATTGTAATAAAAGACAGAGTCAGAGTAGCAAGGACAATTAAAACAGAAGGGAAAGGAGTAACAGATGTCTATTTATTTAGACGTTATTTGGCTCTTAAACTTTTCCTTTGATTTGTTTCTACTTGTTTTAACAGCCATTGCATTGAAAAGGAAAATAATGAAAATAAGAATTCTTCTTGCGGCACTATTAGGCTCAAGTATTGTTATTATGATGTTTAGCCCTTTAGCATTTATCTCTACACATCCTCTTGGAAAAATGGGTATCTCTATTTTAATGGTCTTATTGGCATTTGGGTTTAAACGATTTCGCTATTTTTTTCATGGCCTTTTCACCTTTTATTTTGTCACTTTTCTAGTTGGTGGTGGAATGATCGGCGTACATTATTTTTTACAGGCAGAAATCACTTATTTAGACGGAATCTTAATGACTAATTCAACTGGCTTTGGACACCCAATCAGCTGGTTATTTGTACTTATTGGATTTCCGGTTTTGTGGTTGTTTGCAAGGAATAGTTTAGAAGGCTTTGAGGCAAAAAAAATTCATTACGAACAATTAGTGACTGTTAAGATAAAGGTAGATTCAACTCAAATGACCTTAAAGGGGCTAGTTGATAGTGGAAACCAACTTTTTGATCCAATTACTCGTAGTCCTGTTATGATTTTAGATACACAGAAAGTTAAGGACTATATTCCTGATCAACTCGTTCACCATGCGCTGCAAGATGATGTGATGAAGGCAATGACTGACGATCAACAAGAAGGCCACGAATGGGAGCATCGAGTTCGTATTATACCTTATCGTGTGGTAGGAAAAGAGAATCAGTTTTTATTAGGATTTAAGCCAGATGAAGTGTGGATAGAAACAAATAATGAAAAAATTAAGGTGCAAAAGACAATTGTTGGGTTAAATCGAACTGCTCTGTCTTCAGAGGATGAATATCAATGTATCGTTCATCCCAAAATGCTTCAAGGCCCATCAATCCAAAATGTTTCGTAAAATTACCTACTTCTATCTTACTCCGGTTCCATTTATTTATTACGCCAGGTATAAGATTTTTTATACTATCAGAACGTAAAAGGTTTAATGGTAGATAGTATAGAAGAATGATGGCTCTCGTCATTAGGACTTGGCAATAAGCAATTTGTTAAAATAATGAATTTAAGGAAGAGATCAGGGGAGAAAAACGTAACTGTCATATTTTAGAAGGGGGAGGAAAATGAAAAAATTAAAGTTACAGCTAACATACTTATGGTATAAGTTATTAATTAAACTAGGGATTAAATCTGATGAGGTATACTACATTGGTGGAAGTGAAGCATTACCACCACCTCTTTCTAAAGATGAAGAAGCAGTTTTGCTACAAAAACTACCTTCAGGGGATCAAGCAGCTCGATCAATTTTAATTGAACGAAATTTACGATTGGTTGTTTATATTGCACGTAAATTTGAAAATACAGGAATTAATATAGAAGATTTAATTAGTATTGGTACAATTGGCTTAATTAAGGCAGTTAATACATTTAATCCTGAAAAGAAAATAAAATTAGCTACATATGCTTCAAGATGTATCGAAAATGAAATACTCATGTATTTACGCAGAAATAACAAATTACGCTCAGAGGTTTCTTTTGACGAACCCTTAAATATTGATTGGGATGGTAATGAGCTACTCTTATCAGATGTTTTAGGTACAGAGGATGACATTATTACAAAGGATCTTGAAGCAAATGTAGATAGAAAATTACTATTAAAAGCACTACATCAATTAAATGATCGGGAAAAACAAATTATGGAATTAAGATTTGGATTGCTTGGTGGTGAAGAAAAGACTCAAAAGGACGTTGCAGATATGTTAGGAATATCTCAATCCTATATCTCCAGGCTTGAGAAGCGTATTATTAAAAGGCTGCAAAAAGAATTTAATAAAATGGTCTAAAAAAATTTTTTCGGTAAAAAGTCCTTTTATATCAATTATTTAGACGGTTTCTACTCCCTTTAACTTGAAAGCTTGTGCATATTTTTTCCTGTCGAGGAGATACTTAACACTGTACAGCAACTCCTGTTAGGAGGGAAAGATGTGACAAGAAATAAAGTTGAAATTTGTGGAGTAGATACCTCTAAACTTCCAGTTCTTAAGAATGAGAAAATGAGAGAGCTATTTAAGCGAATGCAAAACGGAGACATATCAGCAAGAGAAGAGCTGGTAAATGGCAACTTAAGATTGGTACTTAGTGTAATCCAGCGATTTAACAACCGAGGAGAATTTGTTGACGATTTGTTTCAAGTTGGCTGTATAGGATTAATGAAATCAATCGATAATTTTGACTTAGGCCAGAACGTCAAATTTTCAACATATGCTGTACCAATGATTATCGGAGAAATCCGAAGATACTTAAGAGATAATAACCCAATCCGTGTCTCCCGTTCTTTAAGAGACATCGCTTACAAAGCACTACAAGTAAGAGAACGTTTAATGAGTGAAACCTCCCGGGAGCCAACCGCAGAGGAAATATCAAAAGTACTTGATGTCCCACATGAGGAAATTGTATTTGCACTCGATGCTATTCAAGACCCGGTTTCACTTTTTGAGCCTATCTACAATGATGGGGGAGACCCAATTTTTGTCATGGATCAGCTAAGTGATGAAAAAAATCGTGATATTCAATGGATTGAAGAATTAGCATTAAAAGAAGGTATGAGACGCCTTAACAGTCGAGAAAAGCTAATTCTACGCAAGAGATTTTTCCAAGGCAAAACTCAAATGGAAGTCGCAGAAGAGATAGGGATTTCTCAAGCACAAGTTTCTCGTCTAGAAAAAGCTGCAATTAAACAAATGAATAAAAATATCCAAAATTAAGGCTGCTCTTTTGAGCAGTCTTTTTATTTTGTACGTTGTTAGCTGACTCATCTTGTAAAGTCCGTATACTTCCTTCACTACCCATAAGCAGGAATCTTACCCTTCACTTCAACAACAAGCTGTAAAATACCTATCTTTAAGTATGACATAAAAAAATCTGAACGAATTGAATAGTTTATGCTATAAGCTACATAGATATGTAATAGAGGATTTCTTATAAATGTATACAGTAATAAGTTAAAAGATAATGAATTTGAATAATGGAGGTAAGTTAATGAATATATCTGAGTTCCAAACAAAAGATGTTGTGAATGTTTCTGATGGAAAAAAGATGGGTAACATTGGAGATTTTGATATTAATGTTACAACAGGAAAAATTCAAGCCATCATTATAAATGGTCAAGGAAGAATGCTTGGTTTTTTTGGAAAAGACGAGGAATTCGTCATTCCATGGCGAAATATAGTAAAAATAGGTGAAGATGTTATTTTAGTGAGAATGAATCGACAAATTGAGCTTCAAGATGAATAAATTGTCACTGAAAGCTAAACGTAACGGGTAATATGTGGTAAAATAAAGAGCGTTAGAACCAAATTAATGTCGAATATAAAAGGGTTGAAACAATGATGACAGCAAACTCTTTTCAGTTAGAGGATAAAACGTATTTGTCAGTCAGTGCCTGGGATGGTTTAATAAATGGTCTTTCAGTTGGGTTTACAACCAAAAACGGTGGTAATAGTGTTGAAGAATTTTCCTCTTTAAACCTAGGTCTTCACGTTAACGACCAAAACGAAATTGTTATAAAGAACAGAGATCAGCTTGCAAAGGCTCTAGGATTTTCATTAGATAACTGGGTTTTTGCAGAACAAGTTCATTCTAATGTTATAAAGAAAGTGACAAAAGAGAGCAAAGGAAAAGGAATAAGTGTATATGCAGATGGATTAACTGGGTCTGACGGTATTTACACTTCTGAAAAGGGAATCATGCTATCTCTGTGTTTTGCAGATTGTGTGCCTTTATACTTTATTGCTCCCGAACATTCATTAATTGGCCTTGCTCATGCTGGCTGGAAAGGGACAGTAAAGAATATTGCTGGAGAAATGATCATAAAGTGGAATAAAGACGAGGGAGTTAACCTAAAGGATATTAAAGTTGCTATTGGTCCAGCAATTAATGATTGTTGTTATATTGTTGACGAAAAAGTGATATCCTCAATAGATAAGAATATTTTAGAAGATTACCCATTGCCTTATGACACTGTATCAGAAGGGCAATACAAATTAAACCTCCCTCTACTTAATAAATACTATCTTCTGAGTGCAGGTATACCGGATGAAAATATTATAACATCCGATTTATGTACAAGTTGTGAAAGTGGACTGTTTTTTTCTCATCGTCGTGACAAAGGAAAAACAGGCAGGATGTTAAGCTTTATTGGAATAAATGAGGAGGCTCACCTGTAGAAATGAACGTGCAGGAAAATTACCGTAATATACGTAGTACAATTGAAAAAACATGTGAACAAGTAGGTAGAAATGCAAATGAAGTTCATGTAGTTGCTGTAACAAAGTATGTAAGTGTTCAACGTGCAAAGGAAGCCCTTGCTGCTGGAGTAAAACATTTAGGGGAAAACAGAGATGAAGGTCTTATTGAAAAAATAGAAAATATAGGAGAAGGTCCTATTTGGCACTTTATCGGTTCATTGCAAACACGTAAGGTGAAGAATATCATCAATAAAGTTGACTATATTCATTCGTTAGATCGTCTTTCATTAGCAAAAGAAATTGATAAGCGTGCTCAAAAACCTATTAAATGCTTTGTTCAAGTTAATGTTTCCGGTGAAGAAGCTAAGCATGGTTGTTCACCAGAAGATGTTGTGAAATTTATTCAAACATTATCGGAGTATCCTAACATTAAGATTGTTGGATTAATGACAATGGCACCATTCACTGAAGATCATGATGTTATTCGAGGCTGTTTTAAACGATTAAAACAGCTTCAGCAAGATGTACAAGCATTACAACTCCCATCGGCACCTTGTTTGGAATTATCAATGGGTATGTCTAATGATTATGAAATAGCGATTGAAGAAGGTGCTACTTTTATTAGAATTGGCACTTCTCTCGTCGGAAATGAAATTGGAGGTGTATAAGATGTCAATTAAAAATAGATTTAAAAGTTTTTTCGCATTAGAAGATGAAGAATATGAATATGATGAAAATGAGGGTTATGATGAAGAGTATGAAACACATCAACAACAACAACCTTTGGCAGCTAAACATCAATCTCAACCAGCAAAGCAAAATGTGGTGAGTTTGCAAAGTATTCAAAAATCCTCTAAAGTTGTTTTAAGTGAACCAAGAGTGTATGCTGAAGCTCAAGAAGTTGCAGATCATTTGAAGAATCGCCGTGCGGTGGTTGTTAATCTTCAAAGTATACAAAGAGATCAGGCGAAAAGAATTGTTGATTTTTTGAGTGGTACGGTTTACGCAATAGGTGGAGATATTCAGCGAATTGGAATGAACATTTTTTTATGTACTCCTGATAATGTTGATGTTTCAGGCTCCATATCTGAATTAGTAACAGAAGATGATCATCAAAGGTGGTAGACAAACATGGGTATATTATTTAGTTTACTCTCAACATTAATTACTTTTTATTCTTACGCGCTAATTGTTTACATATTACTATCTTGGTTCCCAGGAGCAAGGGAATCAGGTTTCGGGCAATTTTTAGCGAAAATTTGTGAACCATACCTTGAGCCCTTTCGGAAATTCATTCCCCCACTTGGTATGATTGATATTTCGCCGATTGTCGCAATTTTAGCTCTACGATTTGCTCAATATGGAATTGCTTCGATCTTTAGAATGATTGGCTAAGGGACTATAAGTAGTCCCTCTTTTTCATTTAGGTAAAGAAATATATTGGAGTGGGGTTATGGATCATATATATCAACATTTTCGCAATGAAGAAAGACAATTTATTGATCAAGTTTTAGAGTGGAAGGATACTGTATTAAATCAATATAGCCCAAAGCTTACTGATTTTTTAGATCCTCGCGAGCAAGAGATTGTAGCATCAGTTGTAGGCGAAAATCTGGATGTAAAGGTGATGTTTTCTGGTGGTGTTCAGGATACGGAAAGAAAAAGAGCTTTTATTTATCCGGATTATTATCAGCCACTTGAAGAGGATTTTCAGTTAGCACTTTTTGAGATTCATTATGCAAGTAAATTTATCTCTTTACAACATAGACAAGTATTAGGTTCTTTAATGAGTTTAGGTTTAAAGAGATCTAAATTTGGGGATATACGATTTTACGAAGAAGTTGTTCAATTTGTGTGTGCAAGTGAAATAGCCGATTATTTACGTGCGAATTTCCATGAAATTGGGCGAGCCAAGGTTACTCTCAAAGAAATGAATGTAGAAAAACTTATACCTCATGTTGAAGATGTACAGGAAATAGTAACAACTGTATCTTCTCTTAGGCTAGATGTAGTTTGTTCAGCTATTTATACTATTTCACGACAAAAGATTCAACCGTTAATTACAAATGGACTCGTAAAAGTAAATTGGAAAACAGTAGATTCGGTCTCTTTTGAATGCCGGGAAGGCGATACTCTCTCAGTCAGAGGTTTTGGAAGGAGTAAACTCGTTTCAATGGAAGGAAAAACAAAAAAAGACCGATTCAGAGTGATCATTCATAAGCAAAAATAAATGACCCGAAATAGTTTTAGTAGTTATAGAAAATATTGTAACGTAAAATTATTTTAAGAAAAAACAGGAATTTCAACAAACCTGTCGAAATATGATTTATAATGTTGACAAGGATTAACTATTTCACTACATATTGGAGGTGGCACCCGTGCCTTTAACACCGTTAGATATCCATAATAAGGAATTTAATAAAGGGTTTCGTGGATATGATGAAGATGAAGTTAACGAGTTTTTAGATCAGGTTATCAAAGATTATGAAATGATTATACGAGAAAAGAAAGAGCTTGAGTCTCGTGTTACAGAACTAACAGAGAAACTAGGTCACTTTACTAATATTGAAGAGACATTGAATAAATCGATCATTATAGCACAAGAAGCAGCAGAAGAAGTGAAGCGGAATGCTCAGAAAGAATCAAAGTTAATTATTAAAGAGGCGGAAAAAAACGCAGATCGAATTATTAATGAATCTTTAGCTAAATCAAGAAAGATTGCTATGGAGATTGAAGAGCTGAAAAAACAGTCAAAAGTATTCAGAACTCGTTTCCAAATGCTTATAGAGGCACAGCTTGACCTGCTTAAAAATGATGATTGGGATCATTTATTAGAATATGAGGTTGAGCCTATTTTTGGAGAAACGGAAGAATCCAAAAGTTAAACTTGACTTTTTTAATTTCAATCGCATATAATACGAAAACATAGATATGTTTTTGCTCTAATAATACAAATACTATATATAACTGTGATAGGGACAGTAGTCTTTTATGTTCTTTATATTAGCGAATCGAGGATGGTGTAAGCTCGACATAAAGATAAAAGATGAATATCACCCTTGAGTTCCAGGCTGAACATGTTACCATTAGTAAGCTGTGGCGTATATTCACGTTACGAATACTAGAGTGGATTAAAGTAGTGTATTTAATCTAGTAGGGTGGTACCGCGAGAAAACCTTCTCGTCCCTTGTGGGATGAGAAGGTTTTTTGTGTTGTATTAGATAGAATTTTTAAAACATTTACTTATTTTGATGAACAATTACATGAAAAAAAGAGCTATTAAAATAACTGGAGGAATTAGTGATGGAATACAAAGATACCCTTCTGATGCCGAAAACTGAGTTTCCAATGCGTGGAAACCTACCTAACAGAGAGCCGTTAATGCAAGAAAAATGGGCTAAAATGAATATTTATGAAATGGTACAAGAACGAACAAAAGATCGTCCGCTGTTTATTTTACATGATGGACCACCTTATGCAAATGGAGACATTCATATGGGGCATGCATTAAATAAAATCTTAAAAGATTTTATTGTTCGTTTTAAATCTATGAGTGGGTATTGTGCACCTTATGTTCCGGGCTGGGATACTCATGGTTTACCAATTGAGACAGCTCTTACAAAAAATAAAAAAGTAAAAAGAAAAGAGATGTCTGTTGCCGAATTTCGTAAGCTTTGTGAGGAATACGCTTGGGAACAAATTAATGGTCAACGTGAGCAGTTTAAACGCTTAGGGGTACGTGGGGATTGGGAAAACCCATATGTAACACTGCAGCCTGAATATGAAGCACAGCAAATTAAAGTTTTTGGTGAGATGGCGAAAAAAGGTTATATTTACAAAGGATTAAAACCTGTATATTGGTCACCATCAAGTGAATCAGCACTTGCTGAAGCAGAAATTGAATATCAAGACAAACGCTCTCCATCTATTTATGTTGCCTTCCCTGTAAAAGATGGAAAAGGCGTATTATCACATGATGAAAAAATTATCATTTGGACAACAACTCCTTGGACAATGCCAGCAAATTTAGGAATTTCGGTACATCCAGAGTTAGAATATAGTGTTGTAGCTGTTGATGGTGAAAAGTATGTTGTTGCGTCTGATCTAGTAGAATCTGTTGCAACAACTATTGGTTGGGAGAGTTATGAAATTGACCGCACGTTAAAAGGTGTTGAATTAGACCGTGTAACGGCAAAACATCCAATCTATGACAGAGAATCACTTGTTATGTTAGGTGAGCATGTTACAAGTGATGGAGGAACAGGTTGTGTTCACACTGCACCTGGTCATGGAGAAGATGACTTTATCGTCGGACAACAATACGGGTTAGATGTATTATGTCCAGTTGATGAAAAAGGATATATGACAAAAGAGGCACCAGGGTTTGAGGGGTTATTCTATGATGAAGCAAATAAGCCGATCACTGAAAAACTTCAAGAAGTAGGCGCATTATTGAAACTTCAATTCATTACACACTCTTATCCACATGATTGGAGAACGAAAAAGCCAACAATATTCCGTGCTACTGCTCAATGGTTTGCATCAATCAAAGATTTCCGTGAAGATCTTTTAAAAGCTGTTAATGATACAAAATGGGTCCCAGCATGGGGGGAAACTCGTCTTTACAACATGGTTCGTGATCGTGGAGATTGGTGCATTTCCCGTCAACGAGCATGGGGTGTCCCAATTCCTGTGTTTTACGCTGAAAATGGTGAACCGATCATTACGGATGAAACAATTGAGCATGTGTCAAACTTATTCCGTGATTATGGTTCTAATATTTGGTTTGAACGCGAAGCAAAAGACCTTTTACCAGATGGCTTTACACATGAAGGAAGCCCTAATGGTAAGTTTACAAAAGAAAATGATATTATGGATGTTTGGTTTGATTCAGGATCTTCCCACCAAGCGGTACTTTTAGAAAGAGAAGATCTCCAAAGACCAGCAGACTTGTATTTAGAAGGATCTGACCAGTATCGTGGTTGGTTTAACTCTTCTTTATCAACGGCAGTTGCTGTGACGGGCAAAGCTCCATATAAAGGTGTCCTAAGTCATGGTTTTGCTCTTGATGGTGAAGGGCGTAAAATGAGTAAATCTTTAGGGAATACTGTTGTACCTGCTAAAGTTATGAACCAGTTAGGTGGAGATATTCTTCGTTTATGGGTTGCTTCAGTTGATTATCAAGCAGATGTTCGTGTTTCTGACGCGATTTTAAAACAAGTTGCTGAGGTTTACCGTAAAATTCGTAATACATTCCGTTTCCTATTAGGTAACTTAAGTGATTTTAACCCAGCAACTGATTCGGTTAGCTTAGAGAACCTTAGAGATGTAGATCGATATATGCTTGTTAAACTTAATAAGCTAACAAAACGAGTAAAAGAAGCTTATGAACAATATGAATTTGCGGCGATTTATCATGCCGTTCATAATTTCTGTACGATTGAACTAAGCTCATTCTATTTAGATTTTGCAAAAGATGTACTTTATATTGAGTCATCAGAAAATCAGGAACGTCGTGCAATTCAGACGGTACTTCACGAAACATTATTATCACTTGTTAAATTAGTAACACCAATTCTTCCTCACACAGCTGATGAAGTTTGGGAGCACATTGACTCTGTAACAGAAGAGAGTGTGCAGCTTGTTGACATGCCGGAAGTAAAAGAATATGAACAATCAGATGAACTTGAGAAAAAATGGGATGCATTTATGACATTACGTGATGATGTTTTAAAAGCATTAGAAGTGGCTCGTAATGAGAAAGTAATCGGAAAGTCGTTAACAGCAAGTATTGCTCTTTATCCAAATTCGGAATCAAGAGCATTACTTAATTCAGTTGATGAAGACTTAAAGCAATTATTTATCGTTTCAGGCTTTACTATTGCTGGAGATTTTGACGATGCTCCTGAAAATGCTCAGGTCTTTGACACAGTAAAAATTGTAATAACACCGGCAGAAGGTGAAACATGTGATCGTTGTTGGATCGTTACACCAGAAGTTGGTCAGGTTGAAGAACATCCAACACTATGTCAGCGATGTGCTTCAATTGTGAAGGAACATTATTAAGTTTTAACAAGGGCCTATTTCTTTAATGTGTTTATATTAAAGAATAGGCTCTTTTTCTTTTGTACATAACTATGTAAAATCCAAATAAGTATAGCCTACAGACTATATCTTGCAGTATATAGCCCAATTTCACAGAAAAAGGTTTTAAAGAGTAAATTCATGGGTAAAAAATACTCATTCAGACAAATGGAAAGAAAGTTAACAAAGTTAGCAGCCATTACAATCACAGGAAAATTCTTATCAGGGTGAGCAATGGATTTTTCGGGCAAAACTAATGTTAACATCATGAGAAGGATAAGGAGTTGTCCATCTTGAATAAATTTTCTGGTATTCGTTACGAATTACAATTGATGAGAGAAGAACTGCGAGCTAGATTATTTGATCACAGTTTGTTTGATATGACTTTAGACGAAGATTATCATAAAAGTCATACATTAATGCATCATATTAAAGAGGAACTTCAAGATGTAGAACGTGCCTTAATGAAAATTGATAAAGGACTTTACGGGTATTGTGAAGAAACCGGTGAAGAAATTCCTTTTGAAAAATTAAGGATACTCCCAACAGCTAGAACAAAATACGATTTCTTTTTCCAGGAATTATTTGAACGAAAATCTCTCCCTCAACACGACTATACTCATGAAGAAACTTATATCACAGGCAGTGATTTCTGATCATCATTGACTATTGTTACGGCCCAAATTATTTTGTAATTTGGGCCGTTATAATGAATAAATTGTTTTATCCAAGCTATACTTTTCCTAATAACTTACGCTTTTGTTCCGAGTATGGTACAATTTCTTAGGATAAACCCGAAAATAGACATTAGAAAGTTGGGGGAAGAACGTGTATTATTACATAATTGCTGCAGTCATTATTTTAATTGACCAAGTCACGAAGTGGTTAATCGTAAGAAACATGCAAATTGGTGAGAATATTACTGTTATTGAAAATTTCTTCTACATAACATCCCATCGAAACCGTGGAGCAGCCTGGGGCATTTTGGAAGGACAAATGTGGTTTTTCTATATTATAACGGCTGTTGTTATAGTCGGGTTAATTTATTATATTCAAAAACATACGAAGGAAAATAAGGTAATGGGTGTAGCACTTGGCTTTATGCTAGGTGGTGCAATTGGTAATTTCATTGACCGTTTATTTCGGAAGGAAGTTGTCGATTTTATTAATACATACATTTTTTCTTATGACTTCCCAATTTTCAATATAGCAGATTCTGCTCTTTGTATTGGGGTAGCTTTATTATTTATTCATATGTTGTTTTTTGAAGGGAAACAAGAGAAGGAGCAAGCATAAATGGACATCGTTGAATTACAAGTTAGTGAAGAACATAAAAATGAACGGATTGATAAGTTTTTGTCTACTTCAAACGAAGAGTGGTCAAGAACACAAGTTCAAATTTGGATAAAAGATGGTTTGGTGAAGGTAAATGATAAGGCCATTAAGACGAATTACAAATGTCAAGTGAATGATAAAGTTGTTATAGAAATACCTGAACCAGAACCTCTTGATGTTGTAGCCGAAGAAATGGATCTTGATATATATTATGAGGATCAAGATGTGTTAGTTGTTAATAAACCAAAAGGAATGGTTGTTCATCCAGCACCTGGTCATATGAATGGTACACTTGTTAACGGGTTAATGGCACATTGCAAGGATCTTTCAGGGATCAATGGCGTTTTAAGGCCTGGGATTGTCCATCGAATCGATAAAGACACTTCCGGATTATTAATGGTTGCTAAGAACGATATGGCCCATGAATCTCTAGTTCAGCAGCTTGTAGACAAAACAGTAACAAGACGATATAAAGCAATTGTACATGGTAGTATTCAACATGATCACGGAACAATCAATGCACCAATTGGACGTGATAAAACAGATCGTCAGAGTATGACGGTAACAAATGTTAGCAGTAAAGAAGCAGTCACACATTTTCATGTGTTAGAGAGATTTGATAACTTTACGTTTATAGAATGTCAGCTTGAAACTGGAAGAACCCATCAAATTCGTGTTCATATGAAGTATATAGGCTTTCCGTTAGTTGGTGATCCGAAATACGGGCCGAAAAAAACACTCGACATAAATGGACAAGCACTTCATGCAGGTATACTAGGATTTGAACACCCTCGAACTAAAGAATATCTTGAGTTTGAAGCTCCGTTACCTAATGAGTTTGAAGAAGTTTTAAATAGTATTAAAAATAATCATTGACACATTTCTACATGTTTGTCATAATGTAATTAACTTAATAAGAACCTTTAACACAGTCCCGTGAGGCTGAGAAGGAAAACGGATAAAGACCATAGTCTATATTGGCTTAGTCTAGCTATGTCTTCGTGAACCCTCTCACAAAATCGGTGAGAGGGTTTTTCGTTTTTCAAGGTTATATTTTGAATTTCTAGATGTGGAGAAACGAAAGGAGATTATAAAATGTCTCAAAAAGCAGTTTTATTAGATGAACAAGCAATTCGTCGGGCATTAACAAGAATTGCTCATGAAATTATTGAGAGAAACAAAGGGATTGAAGACAGTATTTTAGTTGGCATTAAAACAAGAGGGATTTATCTTGCGAACCGACTTGCCGAACGTATTGAACAAATAGAAGGTAAAAAAATCGCAATTGGTGAACTGGATATAACACTATATCGTGATGATCTTACGAAGAAAACAGAAGATCTAGAACCGCTTGTAAAAGGTTCTGATATCCCTGTAGATGTAACAAATCAAAAAGTGATTTTGGTTGACGATGTATTATACACTGGAAGAACTGTTAGAGCTGCGATGGATGCACTCGTTGATATTGGGAGACCTGCAAATATTCAACTAGCTGTATTAGTTGACAGAGGACACCGTGAACTGCCGATAAGAGCAGATTATGTAGGGAAAAACATTCCAACATCGAGCTCAGAAAAGATTGTCGTTGAATTAAATGAAGCTGATAAAAAAGATCAAGTAACTATTCACGAAAATTAAATAAAACCCTTTTAAGAACAGTCCAGAGAGGCTGCAAAGGGGCGCACATTGGAAGGTGGTCGTTTAATAATGATTGCTCGCCTCTTTGTACCTCTTTGCCTCAGTAAGCAAAGAGGTTTTTTTATGGACATAAAAAGTGTTACATGAGTGAATGGTCGAAAAACACAATTCAAAGATTACCGCTATAATAATAAAATTACGATTCTTTCACACATTATAACTAACAAGAATGATGCATATTGGAGGACCTAACATGAAAGAAGATCAAATTGTTTTAGACGTAAAAGATACACCAAAACCAATGACCTGGCTTGCACTTAGTTTTCAACATTTATTTGCCATGTTTGGCGCAACAATTCTAGTACCATTTTTAGTAGAGCTAGACCCAGCTGTGGCACTAATCTCAAGTGGATTAGGAACTATTGCATTCTTACTCATTACAAAAGGTCAAGTACCAGCGTATTTAGGATCATCCTTCGCATTCATTACACCAATCATTGTGGCGAAATCAACAGCAGGTGTAGGGGCTGCGATGGTGGGGAGCTTTTTAGCTGGTCTCGTGTACGGGATTATCGCTTTAATTATCAAAGGTACAGGTCATAAATGGATAATGAAAATTCTTCCGCCGGTAGTTGTAGGACCTGTCATTATCGTTATTGGCTTGGGATTAGCAGCAACTGCGGTAGGTATGGCGACAAATAACCCTGCAGGTGATTATAGCTTAAAGCACTTCTCGGTTGCGTTGGTAACATTGCTAATTACAATTTTGTGTTCAATCTTCCTAAAAGGATTTTTCAACTTAATTCCAGTACTCATTGGTATTGCAGGTGGGTACTTCTACTCACTAGCGATTGGAATTATTGATTTTTCAAATGTAATAGCAGCAAATTGGATTCAAGTACCAAACTTTGTTATACCTTTTGTAAACTACACTCCTTCAATAACACTTGATATTGTATTACTTATGGTACCTGTTGTTGTCGTGACGATCTCTGAACATATTGGACACCAACTAGTTTTAGGAAAAGTAGTAGGAAGAGATTATATTGAAAAACCAGGTTTACATCGCTCGATTTTAGGTGATGGTGTAGCTACTATGATCGCTGCTTTAATCGGGGGACCACCGAACACAACATATGGTGAAAACATTGGTGTTCTGGCAATTACAAGAGTTTACAGTGTGTTTGTTATCGCAGGAGCTGCAGTATTAGCCATTCTGTTTGGATTTATTGGGAAGATATCAGCATTCATCAGTTCAATCCCGACACCTGTTATGGGTGGAGTATCCATTCTACTATTTGGTATCATCGCATCATCTGGATTGCGTATGATGATAGACAGCAAACTTGATCTTGGAAATAAACGAAATTTAATTATAGCATCTGTTATATTAGTAATAGGAATTGGAGAAGCAACGCTTAAGATTGGAAATTTCGACCTTCATGGGATGGCATTAGCAGCAATAATTGGTATTGTATTAAATTTAGTTCTACCTTATGATAAGGACGAATCAATTAATAATGAAACGGCATAAGAAAATGGCTTAGATCTTTTAAAGAAAAGTCCAGAGAGGCTTAAAAGGGTGTAAGGCAAACAAAGGTATTGCTATACCTTCATTTGCTCTACCTTCAAACACCCTGATTTAGTAAATCAGGGTGTTTTTCTATAAAAAAGACTTATTAAAACAAGATTATAGGAGTGGTTGGGCATGTCAAATCTATTAACTATGAACCAGCTTACAAATGAAGAAATTCACTCAATTTTAGAGGATGCAGAGCAATATAAATCAGGGCATGGCTGGAAGGCTCTAGATACAGTGTTTGTCTCAAATTTGTTTTTTGAGCCAAGTACAAGAACAAGATTCAGCTTTGAAGTAGCTGAAAAGAAGTTAGGGCTTCAAGTCTTAAATTTTACAGCAGAACATTCTAGTGTACAAAAAGGTGAAACTTTATATGATACGGTTAAAACACTTGAGTCAATTGGGGCAAATGCAGTAGTCATTAGGCATCAACAAGATCACTTTTTTGATGATTTGGTCGGAAAGGTATCGATACCAGTCATTAATGCAGGAGATGGTTGTGGTCATCATCCTACCCAATCATTACTTGATCTACTAACAATTAAACAAGAGTTTGGACAGTTTAAAGATTTGACAATCTCAATACATGGTGATATTAGACACAGTCGTGTTGCAAGGTCAAATGCGGAAGTGTTAACAAGGCTTGGAGCAAGAGTGTTATTTTCAGGACCTGCTAAATGGCAAGACCCATTAAACACATATGGAGAATATGTCGAAGTTGACGAAGCAATCCAACAGTCAGATGTTGTAATGCTCCTACGTATACAGCATGAACGCCATGAAGAAAAAGATTCAGCACAAGATTATTTGCAGCAATATGGTTTAACAAAAGAAAGAGAAAAACAAATGAAACAACATGCAATTATCATGCATCCAGCACCAGTAAATCGTGGTGTTGAAATTGATGGTGATTTGATAGAATGCGAACGCTCTAGAATTTTCAAACAAATGGAAAATGGTGTGTTTGCTAGAATGGCAGTTTTAAAGAGAGCTTTACAACAAATTGAGCAAAATCAGGAGGTAATGAAACATGTTATTTATTCTTAAAAATGGATTAATTTTAGATGAGCTTGGTGAGTTGAAAAAGTCTGATGTGAAGGTGAAGGACGGAAAGATAATTGAGATTGGAGAAAATCTTTCTACTGACGGATGTGAAATCATTTCAGTTGATGGAAATTTGATTTCAGCAGGTTTTATTGACCTTCACGTCCATTTAAGAGAGCCAGGTGGCGAGCACAAAGAAACAATTGAAACAGGTACACAAAGTGCAGCAAAAGGTGGATTTACAACAATAGCTCCAATGCCAAACACTCGACCAGTTCCTGACACCAAAGAGCAAATGGAATGGTTGCAAAATCGAATAAAGGAAACAGCGGTTGTGAAAGTTCTTCCATATGCTTCGATTACAACAAGACAGTTAGGTGAAGAATTAACAGACTTTGAAGGATTAAAAAACGCAGGTGCATTTGCCTTCACTGATGATGGTGTTGGTGTACAATCTGCTGGCAAAATGTTAGAAGCAATGAAACAGGCAGCTTCTATTGGTGCAACAATTGTGGCGCACTGTGAAGAAAATACATTAATAAACAAAGGTTCAGTACATGAAGGTGAATTTTCTAGAAAACATGGTATTAATGGAATTCCTTCTGTATGTGAGTCAGTACATATCGCGAGGGATATCCTTCTAGCAGAAGCTGCAGGCTGTCACTATCATGTGTGTCATATCAGTACAAAAGAGTCTGTACGTGTAGTAAGAGATGCAAAACGTGCTGGGATAAATGTAACAGCTGAAGTAACACCACATCACTTATTATTATGTGAGGATGACATTCCAGGCCTTGATCCGAATTTTAAAATGAACCCTCCTCTAAGAGGGAAAGCAGATCAAGAAGCTTTAATAGAAGGATTATTAGATGGAACAATTGATTTTATTGCAACAGACCATGCGCCACATGCAGCAGAAGAAAAAGCAGAAGGTATGCAGTTAGCACCATTTGGAATTGTGGGATTAGAAACAGCATTTCCATTACTATATACACATTTCGTACTAACGAAGAAATTTACACTAAAGCAACTTGTTGATTTCTTGACAATTCAGCCTGCAAGAGCATTTGGATTATCTGAAGGAGTGCTTGAAGTTGGAGCTGCTGCTGATATTACTGTGGTAGAGTTGGAAACTGAATCATCAATTAACCCAAGTGAATTTTTATCAAAAGGCAAAAATACACCATTCACTGGTTGGACTTGCAAAGGTTGGCCAACGGCAACAATCGTAGATGGAAACATTGTATGGGAAAAGGGAGGCGTCACAGTATGAAAAGACAACTAATCTTAGAAGATGGAACAGTATTTTTGGGTGAGGCATTTGGAAGTGACAAGGAAAATTTCGGAGAAGTAGTATTTAACACAGGGATGACAGGATATCAAGAAATCCTCTCAGATCCATCATATTGTGGACAAATCGTCACTTTAACTTATCCTTTAATCGGAAACTACGGTATTAACAGAGATGATTTCGAAACGATTACGCCATTTATAAACGGATTTGTTGTAAAGGAATTCTGTGACTATCCTTCTAACTGGAGAAGTGAATATACAATTGATGAGTATTTTAAAATGAAAAACATTCCTGGAATCTCAGGCGTTGATACTCGCAAGCTTACAAGAATTATTCGTATGCACGGTACATTAAAAGGAGCAATTTGCTCTGCTGATGCAAATCCAGAAGAAGTCATTAGCAAGCTAAAAGGAACACAACTTCCTACAGATCAAGTACAAGTTGTTTCAACAAAAACAGCATACCCAAGCCCAGGCAGAGGACATCGTGTAGTGTTAGTGGATTTTGGAATGAAGCATGGTATTTTAAGAGAATTAAATAAACGTAACTGTGACATTGTTGTTGTACCTCATAATGTGACAGCTGAGGAAGTTTTACAATTAAACCCAGATGGTATTATGCTTTCAAATGGACCAGGAGATCCAAAAGATGTGCCAGAAGCTATTAATATGATTAAAGGTATTCTTGGAAAGGTTCCATTGTTTGGGATTTGCTTAGGACATCAATTGTTTGCTTTAGCATGTGGTGCTGATACAGAAAAAATGAAATTTGGACACCGAGGGTCAAACCATCCAGTTAAAGAACTAAGTACAGGTAAGGTAGATATTACATCTCAAAACCATGGTTACACAGTAAGAGAAGAATCAATCAAATCAACAGATTTAGAAGTAACACATGTTGCATTAAATGATGGAACAGTTGAAGGGTTAAAACATAAACAAGCACCTGCATTTACAGTCCAATATCATCCGGAAGCTTCACCAGGACCGGAGGATGCAAACGGATTATTTGATCAGTTTTTAAACTTGATGATTGAAGCTAATAAGAAAGAAGGGGTTCTATAATGCCAAAACGTACAGACATCAATAAAATTCTTGTTATCGGTTCAGGTCCAATCGTCATTGGTCAAGCAGCAGAATTTGACTATGCTGGAACACAAGCATGTATCGCTTTAAAAGAAGAAGGATATGAAGTTGTTCTTGTTAACTCAAATCCAGCTACAATTATGACTGATACAGAAATTGCAGATAAAGTATATATTGAGCCTCTTACGGTTGAATTTTTAAGCAACATTATTCGTAAAGAACGTCCAGATGCCCTTGTTCCAACTTTAGGAGGACAAACGGGTCTTAACATGGCCGTTCAATTAGCAGAGTCAGGTGTACTAGAAGAATGTGGAGTTGAAATTTTAGGTACTAAGCTTTCTGCAATCCAACAAGCAGAAGATCGTGATTTATTCAGAAGATTAATGAATGAATTAAATGAGCCTGTACCTGAAAGTGAAATTATTCATAACTTAGATGAAGCTTTTGCGTTCGTTAATCAAATCGGATATCCAGTTATCGTAAGACCTGCTTATACATTAGGTGGAACTGGTGGAGGTATTTGTGAAAATGAAGAAGAGCTTATCGAAATTGTTACAAGTGGATTAAAAAACAGCCCTGTAACACAATGTCTTCTTGAAAAAAGTATTGCTGGATTTAAAGAAATTGAATATGAAGTAATGCGTGACTCAAATGACCATGCCATTGTTGTATGTAACATGGAAAATTTTGATCCAGTAGGTGTTCATACAGGTGACTCAATCGTTTTTGCACCAAGTCAAACGTTAAGTGACCGTGAATATCAAATGCTACGAAACGTATCATTAAAGATTATCCGTGCATTGAAAATTGAAGGTGGCTGTAATGTTCAGCTAGCACTTGATCCAGACAGCTTTAAATACTACATTATTGAGGTTAACCCACGTGTGAGTAGGTCATCTGCGTTAGCTTCTAAAGCAACTGGTTATCCAATCGCTAAATTAGCAGCGAAAATTGCTGTTGGTTTAACACTAGATGAAATGAAAAACCCTGTTACAGGTAGAACTTATGCATGCTTCGAGCCAGCATTAGATTACATCGTATCAAAAATCCCACGCTGGCCTTTTGATAAGTTTGAGTCTGCAAACCGCCATTTAGGAACTCAAATGAAAGCAACTGGCGAGGTTATGGCGATCGGTCGTACACTTGAAGAATCTCTGTTAAAAGCAGTTCGTTCACTTGAATCTGATGTAGATTATCTTCGTTTAAAAGATGCTGAACAATTCACAGACGAACTAATTGAAAAGCGTATTCGTAAAGCTGGTGATGAGCGCCTATTTTATATCGCTGAAGCTCTTAGAAGAGGTGTTACGAAGGAAACCATTCATGAGTGGAGCCAAATTGACTTATTCTTCTTAATGAAGATTGAAAAAATTATTAGATTTGAAAAAAATCTTCAAGAAAACCCTTATGAATTAACAACCTTACAAACTGCTAAAGAAATGGGCTTTGCAGATTCTGAGATTGCTAAGCTTTGGAATACAAATGATCGTGAAGTATATGAATTAAGAAAACAAGCAGATATTATCCCAGTTTATAAAATGGTTGATACATGTGCAGCGGAATTTGAATCTGCAACACCTTACTTCTATGGATCATACGAAGACGAAAACGAATCAATTGTAACTGAGCGTGAAAGTGTTGTTGTTTTAGGTTCAGGTCCAATCCGGATCGGTCAAGGTGTTGAGTTCGATTATGCAACGGTTCACTCTGTATGGGCAATTAAAGAAGCAGGGTATGAAGCAATCATTATAAATAACAACCCTGAAACTGTTTCAACAGATTTCAGTATTTCTGACAAGCTTTATTTTGAACCATTAACAATTGAAGATGTTATGCATATCATCGATTTAGAAAAACCAAAAGGTGTTGTTGTTCAATTCGGTGGACAAACGGCTATTAATCTAGCGGATGAGTTACAAGCACGAGGTGTAAAAATACTTGGAACATCTTTGGAAGATTTAGATCGTGCGGAAGATCGTGATAAATTTGAACATACTTTAGCTACCCTTGGAATTCCTCAACCACTTGGAAAAACAGCTACTTCTGTAGACCAGGCTGTGAAGATTGCAGAAAACATCGGTTATCCAGTTTTAGTAAGACCATCTTATGTACTAGGTGGACGTGCAATGGAAATTGTTTACCAAGAGGCTGAGCTTTTACACTATATGAATAATGCAGTGAAAATCAATCCGCAACATCCTGTATTAATTGATAAATATCTAACAGGTAAAGAAATTGAAGTTGATGCAATTTCTGATGGAGAATCAGTTCTTATCCCTGGTATTATGGAACACATTGAACGTGCAGGTGTTCACTCAGGAGATTCAATCGCTGTTTATCCGCCACAATCATTATCTGAAGAAATAAAAAACAGTATCATTGATTATACAATTAAGCTTGCTAAAGGTTTAAATATCGTTGGATTACTAAATATCCAATTCGTACTATCAAAAGGAGCGGTTTATGTACTAGAAGTAAATCCTCGCTCAAGTCGTACTGTACCTTTCTTAAGCAAAATAACAGGAGTACCAATGGCGAATTTAGCAACAAAGGTTATTCTTGGTGCAAAACTTGAGGAACTTGGCTATGAAACAGGATTACATCCAGAAAGTGAGGGTGTGTATGTAAAAGCTCCTGTCTTCTCATTCGCTAAGTTACGTCGAGTGGACATCACATTAGGACCTGAGATGAAATCAACAGGGGAAGTAATGGGGAAAGATATTACTCTAGAAAAAGCTCTTTACAAAGCACTTGTTGCTTCTGGAATTCAGATTAAAAACCATGGCTCTGTCCTATTAACAG